>DATDWV010000074.1:0-11292 GCA_035289505.1 Patescibacteria group bacterium
TGAAAAGATTTTAATTAAAATTTTTAAATTTTTAGGCAAAGCCGCTTTGACCGCGGTTTTGATTTTATTTTTAATTGTCGGCCAAGCCAGTCCTTTCAGCGCTTTTGAAGCTCACATCATTAACGTCACGGCCAGAGTGGAGCAAGCTTGTCAGGAAGGTTACGGCGTATCCGGCCAAAAGTTTTATGACCGAAACCAAAACGGCCAGCAAGACGAAGGCGAGGAAGGTTTGGCCGGCTGGATTGTGGAGTTAGTTAAGATTTTTGATTGGCGCTATGATTATTATCCGGATAATATTTTGGACGGCAATGATTTGTCGGTTTTCACTGATGTCGCTAACGGTTTAATTCAATGCCCGCTTAACACCCAATGCCATTGGAACAATGACGGCTGGATTGACGGCGAAGACGTCAGCTTATTTGAATCGTTTTTAAACAGTTTGCCTTTGGATTTGGGCAATCGTTTAACTGATCAAAACGGCAATTATAGTTTTGAAGATTTAACGTTGGGCACTTATCAAATTAACGCAGTGAGCCAAGACGGCTGGACGCCGACCACCGAATCGGAAATCACTTTAAATTTGAATTGCGGCGTTAATGAAGTTAATTTTGGCAATACGCACGGCTTGGGCCCAAGTTGCGGGGACAATATTTTGGATCCCGGCGAAACTTGCGACGACGGCAACTTAGACGATGGCGACGGCTGTTCGGCGATTTGCCAAGTGGAAAATGATTTGGAAGAGGAAATTTCAGAGCCTTTGCCCGGCGAAATCGTGATTAATGAATTTTTGCCTAATCCGGCGGGAGCTGATGATGCCAGAAAACCGGGCGGGGAATGGGTTGAACTTTACAATCGCGGCGAAAGTCCGGTTGATGTTAATGGCTGGGTATTATACGACAATAATGATAATCACGAATTATTAATTACGGCGGGGAATACAAACTGGGCAACAACCACGATTCAGGGGGGCGCTTATTTAGTGGTTTATCGCGATGCTGACGGGGATTTTGCCATGAATAACAACAATGGTGACAGCGTCAGATTATATAATGGTTATATTTCTGCTGGCGCTGATTTGATTGATTCCCATATTTATGATGTTGACGCGCCGGTGAACAAATCTTTCGCTCGGATCCCTGACGGCAGCGAGAATTGGGTTGACCCGATTCCCACGCCCGGGGAGCCAAATCAAATTGACGAATTATTAGTCGAGTCAGCAACCACCACGCCGCTCATAGCTGATGAGCCGGATGAGCCTTGGGAATTATCTGATTTTGATGACGATGTTGCAGAAGAGTTTAAGCAAGAAGAAATTGATCAAATTGATCAAAACTTAACGCCAATTTCGGAAGAAACTCTGGTTAAAGAAAATAATACCACTTCCACCAGCGCTTCAACTGAATCTTGGATTTTAGTCAGGCCGGAAGATCAATTGACATTAACCGATGAAGATTCGGCGGAAACTGGAATTGAAGAAATTATTACTGATGAAAATATTTTTGAAAACGAGCCGGAAAATGAAATCAAACAAGAAACCGGCCCGGACCTTGAATTAGAATCAGAACCATCTGATGATTCTTTAAAACAATAGTTTTAAGGTTAAAATAATTAATTATTTTTTTGCCGTTTTAAAAACGGCTTTTAAATTTATTCAATTTGACAAAATAGCCAAGTTATGTTATATTTTAATTACTAATAATTATTCAAAAAATGGTTGAAAAGCAGAACAATTTGCGAAAGTATTGGAAAATAATTGGCGCCTTAGGCTTAGTCGTTAACGCTTTAGGTGTTATTTTTATTTTGCTTTATCCAAAGCGCTGGCGCGAATTTATCTCGGGCCAAAAAAAGGAATTTAAAGAATTAAGTTCTGGCCAAGAAGATTATAAACGTTTTTGGCAAGATTCCAAAAAATTGCTTAAAGATTTTTTCATTCCGCATTTGGGCAATAATTATAAACCAAAGTCTTTACGGCCAAAAAGTCTGGTCACTTATCTGGCTTTGGCGATTTTGGTGAAATTTATTGCGGTAGTTTTTCTTTTTATCGCTTACCCGAGCCCAGCCGAATTATCCGCGATTATTTCCAAAAATATCGTTTCGTTGGTCAATCAGTCGCGCGCCGAAGAAGGAGTTGAGCCAGTTAGTGAAAATCAGATTTTATTGGCCTCCGCCCGATTAAAAGCCCAAGACATGATTTTTAAAAATTATTTTGCTCATGATTCGCCGGACGGCCGAAAACCCTGGCAGTGGATTAATCGGGCGCAATACGATTATGTTTATGCCGGCGAAAATTTAGCCATGGATTTTACCACCGCCGAATCAGTTCATGAAGCTTTTTTGAAAAGCCCAAGCCACCAGCGAAATATTTTAAACCCCAAATACAAAGAAATCGGCATTGCCGTTTTAAACGGCGAATTAAACGGACATAAAACCATTTTATTAGTGGAGTTTTTCGGCACCCAAAGAAAAGATCTGCCAAATTTAGCCGAAGTTAAACCCACGCCAACCCAAACCGCGGTTAATTTGGTGCCGATTGTTAAAACGCAAACTGCGGGAGAACCCGCCGCGGTTGCCGGCGAACAGCTGATTTTGGAAGTGGTGCCGTCTTTGCCGCCGCTTAATCAAGAACAAATTAATCAGGAAATCATTACCATTCAAAAAAACATAACTCACGCCAAATCAGGCCTGGATTATTTGGTTTATTATTCCAATGTCTTTTTCATCGCTTTTCTGATTTTTCTTTTAATCACGATTTGTCTTAATTTTTTCATTAAAATAAAAGTTCAGTATCCGGCCGTTATCTTGCAGAGTTTTGTGGTCTTGGCGTTTATTTTGGCGATGTTATTGGTGAATTTTCATTTTTTGGAAGGAGTTTCGGATAAAATAATTATACTTTAATCTCTTGCCACTTTTTTAGAAAAAGTGGCGTAAAAATCGCCAGCCGATGAAAAACTGTGGAGTTTTTTACGAAAATTGTCGCCCCTTTCCAACTTGGTCGCCTAAAGGTGACCTTCGAACAGAGAAAAGGTAAGGTAATTTGGCTCCAATTTCCTAAAAACTCCTACGTTTTTCAAGGCTGGCTGCTTGATTAAAGCTTTTAAATCACTAAAATTTAAACTAAGGAAAAAGTGTCATTGCGAGGAGGATGTCACCCTGAGCTTGTCGAAGGGTGACGACGACGAAGCAATCTAGATTGCTTCGGTCTCCGCCAGCTGGCGGATCCCTCGCAATGACAAAAAGAGGGCGAATTATTGCCCCCAAAACTTTTGTGGTACTTTTGGTTACAAAAGTACCATATCCGTTAATAACCTTTTTAAAAAGGTGGTAGAAGTCTAATATTTTATGTTATAATCAAGACATGGTGATAAATAAAAAACCCCAGAAAACTAAAGTCGAAATCAATCACGATTTGGAAGATATTAAAAGTGATTTTATTACAATTGCCTCCCATCAATTGCGCACGCCGATTTCCGCGGTGCGCTGGTCATTGGACACCTTGCTTTCCGGCCGCGCCGGCCGAATTTCTCCCAAGCAAGAAGAAGTGATCAAAGCGGCTTATCAAAACAATAATTTTTTGGTTAAAGTGGTAAACGATTTGTTGCGGGTCTCGCGAATTGAAGAAAAGGGTGTCAATGTCCTTCCGGAATACTCAAACATCGTCAAACTCACTAAAGAATTAATCAAAAAACACGAGGATTGGGCGCGGGCGTCAAATTGCCAAATTAATCTATCAACGCAAAACAATTTATCGCGTGCTTACGTTGATTCTTTGCAAATCCGCTTAATTTTTGATGATTTGATTGATAACGCCATTCGCTACAGCCGCGGCAAAGGATTGATTAAAATCAAACTTTTCAATCAGAAAAATTATTTGGTTTTTGAAATTTTGGATAGCGGTATTGGCATTCCATCTTATCAAGCTAAATTGGTCTTTGGCAAATTTTTCCGCGGCCGCAACGCGATGCGCGCCCAAACCGAAGGCTTGGGTTTGGATTTGTATTTGGCGAAAAAAATCTTGGAAGCCTCAGGCGGGAAAATAGCTTTTGCAACCAAAGAAAATCAAGGCACAAAATTTAATGTTTTTTTGCCGATTGACAAAAAGCAATATGAGAATGTCTTGATTAAAGATAAAGAAGCCCCGGAAAATTTATTGAAAAAAGAGCGAGAATTCGTGACCATTACGGTGCATGAGCTCAAAGCGCCGCTGGCCATTACCAAATGGAGCTTGGAAACCTTAAAAAGCCAAAGGCCGGGCAAGTTAAATAAGGATCAATTGGAATTAATTGATCAGATTTATCGCGGCAATGAAAGATTGTTGGTTTTAGTCAGGGATTTGCTTAATTTGGCGAAATTGCAAGAGGGAAAATTTGAAGTTAATCTTGTGCCCCTTGAGATTAAAAAAATAATTTCTGATGTTGTTTTAGGTTTTAAAAATCAATCTGAGCAAAAATTTATTAAAATTGATTGGCGCGGGGCAAATTCAATTCTGCCCAAAGTCAAGGCTGACGAAGCCCGAATCGCGCAGGTTTTGACTAATTTAATGTCCAACGCGATTAAATACACTTTAAAAAATGGCAAGGTGACGCTTAAAATTGAAAAGAAAAGCGGTCAAGAACTAAAAAATTTAAAAACAAAAACTTTAAGCAAGGTTTTACATTTTAAAAATAAAAAAGGTTATTTGGTGGTTTCCGTGGCCGACAGCGGCATTGGCATATCTTTGGAAGATCAAAGGCGATTATTTACCCGTTTTTTCCGCAGCAAAAAAGTGATGCAATCAGAAGCCGAAGGCACGGGCTTGGGCCTTTATATCGCCAAGTCAATTATTAATCTTCATGGCGGCGATATTTGGTTTGAAAGCGAACTGGGCCAAGGCTCAATATTTTATTTTAGTCTGCCGATTATTTAGCATAAAAGAAAGGTCGTAAAATGCATTATTAATTTTATATATGACCAGCGAAAGAAAAAAAATATTGATCATTGAAGACGATAAATCCTTGGTTAAGCTTTTTGCCGAATCGTTGGATCAGAAAAAATTTCAGGTTTTTATGGCCATTGAAGCCGATGAGGGCTTGGATAAAGCGATTCAAGAAAAACCTGATCTGATTATTTTAGATATCATGCTGCCCGGCAAAAATGGCTTTCAGTGTTTAAAAGAATTGAAAGATCAGCCGAAAACTAAAAAAATTCCGGTCATCGTCTTGTCCAACCTGGGCCAAGCCGAAGAAATCAGGCGCGGGCTGGATCTTGGCGCGATTGATTATTTAGTTAAAGCCGATTTTCAAATTGACGAAGTGATTGAAAAAATTGACAAGACTTTAGGTTAAAAAACATAAGTTGGCGATTGCTGTTTGGTTTTTTAATTGGCGCAATTTTATGACGGTTTCATTTGGATTTTATTCGCTTTAATCATTTTTGCCATTTTTTTATATTTAAAAAAGAAAGATTGGATTTAAATTTATGCCTCAATTTGATTTTATTACCGTGGGTGGGGCGGTTAAAGATTTTACTTTTTACACTGAAGCGGGAAAAATTTTTGCCACGCCGCAAAATTTAACCTCGCAAAAAATGCTGGCTTTTGAATATGGCGCGAAAATCACCGTTAAAGAAGCGCATTTTAATTTGGGCGGCGGCGCGGCCAATACGGCGGCGAGCTTGTCTCATTTGGGCTTTAAGGTGGCCATTGTCACCCGCGTTGGCCGCGACGTTATTGCCCAAGAAATTATTAATCAGATTAAAAAACAAAATATTTATCCGAATTTAATCCAAAGAGATAAAGCCCTGGCCAGCGGGCATTCGTTTATTATCGCCGTTGATAAAAAAGAAAGAGAGCATGTGGTTTTTTTGGCTCCGGAAGCGACAAAAAATTTGATTTTTAATTCCAATAATTATTCCGCGCTTGGAGCGAATTGGCTTTATTTGACTTCTTTAGTCGGCAAAAATTGGCTGGAAAACATTAAAAATATTTTTGATTTCGCGAAAAGAAAAAAGATAAATTTAGTTTGGAATCCCGGCCGTCTTCAATTGCAAGGCGGTCAAAAAACTTTGAGTGAATACTTAAAACAAACCAATGTTTTGATTTTAAATAAAGACGAGGCGATTGAATTGGTTCTATCTGGCGTTAAACTGGGCCGGCGCAATCCAAAATCGCTTAATCGGCCGATTTATCTTTTAAATATTTTGCAGGAATGGGGGCCGAAAATCGTCGTCATCACAGAAGGCAAGAAAGGCGCTTGGGCCTATGACGGCAAAAAAATTTATCGGCAAAAAGTCGTTTCCTCAAAAACGATTGACACCACCGGCGTGGGCGACGCTTTTGGCTCCGCTTTTATCAGTGGGCTGATTAATGAAAAAAATGATGTTGGTCTGGCTTTGCGCTGGGGCATGATTAACAGCGCGTCTGTCGTCACTAAAGTCGGGGCGCAAAACGGCTTATTAACTAAAAATGAATTAATTAAAAAATTATGACGGAATTTCAAATGTGGTTTGTTTTAATCACGGTTTTTATCGGCGTCGTGACGGCTTTAATTATTAAATCAAAATTACAATAATTCCTATATAAGCGAAGTTAACTTTTAAACTTCGTTTTTTTCAATTATGTGGAAAGATTTGATTAGCCGGCAATCAAAAAACATCACTTCCGCGGCCATTGTCTTGGGCGTGACTTCTTTGATTTCTCGGCTATTGGGAGTTTTTCGGGATTGGATTTTAGCCGGCCAATTCGGCGCGGGAATTGAACTTGATATTTATTACGCCGCTTTTCGCCTGCCGGATTTAATTTATAATTTATTGGTTTTGGGCGCGCTCTCCGCCGGTTTTATTCCGATTTTCACCAATTATTTAGACCAACCTAAAAAAGCTTGGCGCCTGGCCAATATTGTTTTGAATCTAATGTTAATTGTTTTGCTTTTAATTTCAGTTTTTTTCTTTATCTTAACGCCGTGGCTGACTAAAATCATTGTTCCCGGCTTTAGCCAAAACGCTTTGGATTTAACCAGCGCTTTGACCCGAGTTATGCTTTTTTCCCCGATTCTTTTGGGCCTATCCGGAATTTTTGCCGGAGTCTTGCAATCTTTTAAAAGATTTTTTATTTATTCTTTAGCGCCGATTCTTTACAATCTGGGAATTATTGTCGGCGCGCTTTTGCTCGTGCCTTTTTTGGGGGTATATGGATTGGCTTGGGGCGTGGTTTTCGGCTCTTTGCTTCATTTTTTAATTCAGATTTTTGGCAGTTGGGTTTTGGGTTATCAATATCAGTGGCTAATTGATTTGAAAGATCGGGGATTAAGACAACTTGTAAAAATGATGGTGCCGCGGACTTTGGGCTTAATGATTAACCAGCTTAATTTTTTATTAATTACGGTGATTGGCTCAACTCTCGCCACCGGCACAATCGCGGTTTTTAATTTGGCCAATAATATTCAAAGTTTCCCCTTGGGTTTATTCGGGGTTTCTTTTGCCATTGCTGTTTTTCCGACTCTTTCCCAATTAGCCAAGAAAAATAAAGAATTTATTGAAACTTTGTCCTTGGCGATCCGCCAAGTTTTATTTTTTGTCTTGCCGGCTTCCGCTCTTTTAATTGTTTTACGCGCCCAAATTGTTCGCATTATTTTAGGTTCAGGCCGATTTGACTGGGAAGACACGATTTTAACTCTAGAAACTTTATCGCTTTTTGCTTTTAGCTTATTTGCCCAGTCTTTGCTTTTAATCTTCATTCGGGCGTTTTACGCCAGATTAGACAGCAAAACGCCTTTTTATCTGGGTTTAATTTCCACCATCGCTAATATTGTTTTAGCCATTAATTTAGGCCCGATTTTGGGGGTGGCCGGACTGGCTTTGGCTTATTCTTTAAGCAGCATTTTAAATTTAGTTTTATTAATGATTTTTTTGCACTATCAAGTCGGCTGGCTGGACGGAAGAAAACTTTTGGTTTCGAGCACAAAAATTTTAGTCGCCACCTTTATGCTCACTTTAGTCGCTCAAGCGATAAAATACCCGATGGAAAAAATTTTTGGCTTAACCACTTTTTTGGGCGTTGCCAGCCAAGGGATTTTTGCCAGTTTGGGCGGAATTGTTATTTATCTTTTGGTTGTTTGGCTTTTGCGCAGCGAGGAATTATCAATTTTTGTCAAAGCCTTAAAAAATAAATTGACGATAAAGCCGGTTGTCACCCAAGATTTAATCAAAGAAGAAAAGTTGACTTAAATTTGTAAGTTCGTTAAGATAGAAAAACTTAGTTATGAAAGAAATAAGGAATTTTTGCATTATCGCGCATATTGATCACGGCAAGTCCACATTAGCGGACCGCTTTTTAGAATTGACCAAAACCATCAGCCCGCGGGAAATGAAAGAACAAATTTTGGATCAAATGGATATTGAACGCGAACGGGGAATCACGATTAAACTCCAACCGGTTCGAATGCAGTGGCAAAATTACGAGTTAAATTTAATTGACACCCCGGGGCATGTTGATTTCAATTACGAAGTTTCCCGAAGTTTGGCCGCGGTGGAAGGCGCGCTTTTATTGGTTGACGCCACCCAAGGCGTTCAGGCGCAGACCGTGGCTAATTTATATTTGGCAATGGAACAAGATTTAACGATTATTCCGGTGATTAATAAAATTGATTTGCCTAACGCGGAAATTGAAAAAACTAAAAAAGAAATTTGTGCTCTTTTAAGCTGCGAAGAAGATGAAATTTTGTCGGTTTCGGCAAAAACCGGAGCGGGAGTGGAATCAATTTTAAACAGAGTGATTGAGAAAGTTAAACCGCCAAAAAATAATTTTGAAAAACCCCTGCGCGCTTTAATTTTTGATTCCAAATTTGACGATTATCGAGGCGTGATTGCCGAGATTCGAGTGGTTGACGGGGAAGTTAAGCGCGGTGATAAAATTACTTTTTCATCAACGAATAAAACCGCCGAAGTTTTGGAAGTCGGTTTTTTTACGCCAAAATTAATCAAAAGTGACATTTTGACTTCGGGGGAAATCGGTTATCTGATCACCGGGCTTAAAGAAATTAGTTTCTGCCGAGTCGGTGACACGATTACTTTAGCGGAAAATAAGGCTTTGCCCTTAACTGGCTACAAAGAAGTAAAACCAATGGTTTTTGCCGGCTTGTTTTGCCAAGAAGGCGATCAGTACACGCGTCTGCGCGAAGCGATTGAAAAATTAAAATTAAATGACGCGGCCTTGATTTATGAGCCGGAAAATTCAACGGCTTTGGGTTTTGGTTTCCGTTGCGGTTTTTTAGGCCTGCTTCATTTAGAGGTGGTGACAGAACGCTTAAAAAGAGAATATAATTTGGATTTAATTGTCACCGTGCCCTCCGTTGCCTATGAAGTCAATTTAAAAAATCAGAAAAAAATAACCATCAGAAGCCCCCATGATTTACCCAAGCCCGAAGAAATTGAAAATGTTTTAGAGCCGATTATGAAGGTTGATATTTTTTCACCCAAAGAATATTTAGGCGCGATCATGCAACTAGTTTCCCAAAAACGCGGAGTATATTTGAATACGGAATATTTGGATGAAAATTTGGCGGTTTTACATTATCAAGTTCCTTTAACTGCACTATTAATTGATTTTTACGATAAATTAAAAAGCCTTTCTTCAGGCTATGCTTCCCTAAATTATGATTTTTTAAAATATGAGCCAACTAAAATCATTAAACTTGACATTTTAGTCGCCGAAGAAAAAGTTGAGGCCTTAAGCTCGCTGGTTTACGAAGACGAAGCTTATCGGGTGGGCAAAAAGATAGTGAGTTCGTTAAAAGAGGCTTTGCCTAAACAACTTTTTGTGGTAAAAATTCAAGCGGCCATAGGCGGAAAAATTATCGCCGCTGAACGGCTTTCGGCTTTAAGAAAAGACGTGACCGCGAAACTTTACGGCGGCGATTACACGAGAAAACGAAAATTATTGGAAAAACAAAAAAAAGGCAAGAAAAAAATGATGCAACGGGGAAGAGTGGAAATCCCGGCCCAAGCCTTTTTATCGGTTTTGAAACGTTAGAAAATTTTTAGAAAACCAAAGCGTTTGGTCCAATCGCCCAAATGACCATGCTTAAAATAACCATCAGGGCGACTAAAAACCATACGACCTTAATAATTTTTTTTCGTCTTTTGTCCATAATCATATTTTAACAAAATAAATCGGATTTAAGCAATAAAAAAAGACTCCGCAAAGGAATGGCCGTTTACGTCGGTCATAATCAGCAAGCAAGTTATCTGATTTTCTTTGCGGAGGTATAAAGTAAAGAGAGATGGCCTAGTCTGACCCTCGGGAACCGAGAATTCGCCCAACAAGGGCACGGATAGCCTATTAGTATGATATATCGCGAGTTTCACGCCGCCAGAGCCGCCTTTGGCCAGGGGGATCATGTGCACTTTTTCCCGATATTTCCCTTTTCCATCTCTCGTAAACAATAAAACTAAAATGAACGGGTTATTGGATAATATCAAAATCTTAAAATTTTGTCAAGATGGTTACAAATAAAAAAAATACGATAGAAAAAAATTGGCAAATCTTGCCTCAAATCACCGAGGATTTTTCAGCCAAATTTCCGGAAATTAACCCGGTGATTTTGCAATTGCTTTTTAATCGCAATTTGGACAATCAGGAAAAAATTGATCAGTTTTTAAATCCGGATTACGGCTCTGACCTGTATGATCCGTTTTTATTTAGTGAGATGGAAAAAGTGGTGAAAAGAATTTTTTTGGCCATTGAAAAACAGGAAAAAATCGTGGTCTATGGCGATTATGACGCGGATGGCGTTTGTTCTTCAGTGGTTATGGTGGAAACTTTGAAAAATTTCGGCGCGCAAGTTGAGGTTTATATTCCGTTTCGCGAAACCGAAGGTTATGGTCTAAATTTGGCCGCGGCAAAAGAATTAATCAGCCAGGGCGTAAATTTGGTCATTACGGTTGATTGCGGCATTTCCAATAAAAACGAAGTTGAATTATTAAATCAGGGCGGTGTTGACGTAATTATAACTGACCATCATCACCAGCCCCTTGAATTGCCTAAAGCCTTTGCCATTATTAATCAAAACTTGACTCGTGAAAAATACCCATTTAAAAAATTAGCCGGCTGCGGCGTGGCTTTTAAAGTGGTGCAGGGGCTAATCACAAAACAAGCGGAATATAAAATTAAACAATTGCCAGAAGGTTTTGAAAAATGGCTTTTGGATTTGGTCGCCATTGGCACGATTGCCGATTTACAGCCATTACTTGGCGAAAATCGGGTTTTAGTTAAATATGGTTTGGTGGTTTTAAATAAAACCAAACGGCTTGGCATTTTAA
>DATDWV010000075.1:0-5369 GCA_035289505.1 Patescibacteria group bacterium
CGCGATTCCCCCTGGTTTTTGCAAAATTAAATCAATATTTAAACATAGCCCGTTTAATTCTCGCAGCAAAACATTAAAAGATTCGGGAATATTTAATTTTTTAATCGCTTCGCCTTTGATGATTGATTCGTAAGCTTTAGACCGGCCCGACACGTCGTCAGATTTAATCGTTAAAATTTCTTGCAAAGTATGGGCCGCGCCATAAGCTTCTAAGGCCCAAACTTCCATTTCGCCGAAACGCTGGCCGCCGAATTGGGCTTTGCCGCCCAGGGGCTGTTGAGTAATTAATGAATACGGGCCGATGGAGCGCTGATGAATTTTATCTTCCACCATATGGTTTAATTTCAACATATAAAGCTGACCAACGGTCACCCTCTCTTCAAACGCCTCGCCGCTGCGTCCGTCATAAACCGTCATTTTGCCGTCTGTTGGGTAATTCGCTTTGCTTAATTCACTTTTAATTAATGCTTCATCAACTCCGTAAAGGGCTGGGCTCGCCACTTTATAGCCTAATTTATGCGCGGCTAACCCCAAATGAGTTTCCAAAATCTGGCCCAAGTTCATCCGCGAAACCACGCCCAACGGACTTAAAATAATATCAACCGGACTGCCGTCAGCCAAGAAGGGCATGTCTTCCACCGGTAAAACCACCGAGACCACGCCTTTGTTGCCGTGACGGCCCGCCATTTTATCGCCAACTTGAATTTTGCGCAAACTGGCAATGGAAACCTGATACATTTTAATCACGCCAGATGGCAATTTGTCGCCGCCTTCGCGGCTGAAAATTTTGATGTCAACGACTTTACCTTTTTCACCGTGTTCCAAATAAAGGGAGCTGTCGCGAACATCGCGGGCTTTTTCGCCGAAAATGGCGCGCAGCAATTTTTCTTCGGCGGAAAGTTCAGTTTCCCCTTTAGGCGTAATTTTTCCGACTAAAATATCACCAGATGACACCGAAGCGCCGATTCTAACCACGCCTTCGGCATCCAAATCTTTTAATTTTTCTTCGCTGATGTTGGGAATATCTGAAGTGACGATTTCCGGGCCGAGCTTGGTGTCACGGACTTCCACTTGAAAATCTTCAATATAAATTGAGGAGAAGCGATCGTCGCGGACCATGCGTTCAGAAATAATCACCGCGTCTTCATAGTTATAACCTTCCCAAGCCATAAACGCGACCATGATATTTTGACCCAAAGCCAATTCACCCTGATCGGTGGCCGGGCCATCGGCTAAGACATCACCTTTTTTCACTACTTGACCCTTAGAAACAATCGGCCGCTGATTAATGCAGGTTGAAGCGTTGGAACGGACAAATTTATTGAGCCGATAAGATTTAGTTTCGCCGTCTGATCCTTCAATTTTAATCTGATCGCCTTGAACGGCGGAAACTTTGCCGTCAATTTCGCTGATAATGACATGGCCGGAATCGCGAGCCGCCTTGGCTTCCAAACCGGTTCCGACAATCGGCGCTTGCGGATTAATGCAAGGCACGGCTTGGCGCTGCATGTTTGAGCCCATTAAGGCGCGGACCGCATCGTCGTGTTCCAAAAACGGAATTAACGAAGTGGCGATACTCACAATTTGATTAGGCGCCACGTCCATGTAATCAATTTTTTCCACGTGTTCAATACCGGGCTCGCCGTAATTTCTCACTTCCGCGCGCGCCGCCAAAAAATGATCATCATCATCAATCGGCGTGGTGGCCGCGGTCGTAATCGCGTTTTCACTTTGAAAAGCGGTTAAGTAAGTGACTTCATCAGTCACCCGCGGCTTAAGCGGCACTTTTTTAATTTCGCTGATTTTTTCCAAAATTTTAGCAATTTTTGAGGTAATTTTTTCTCCGCCTTTGATAATTAATTCATTGGTTTTAGGATTAATAATGTCTTGGCGGGCAATTTCGTCTTCGGTTAAACTGGCTTTGTTCTCAACGTCATGTTTGACGGTGCGGAAAGGCGTTTCGATAAAACCATATTCATTGACGCGGGCATAACAAGCCAAATGCCCGACCAAACCGATGTTTGGGCCCTCAGGTGTGGCGATCGGACAAATCCGGCCGTAGTGAGTCGGATGCACGTCGCGCACGTCAAAGCCGGCGCGCTCGCGCGACAAACCGCCCGGACCCATGGCCGAAAGCCGGCGTTTGTGCTCCAATTCGGCCAACGGATTAGTTTGATCCATAAATTGGGACAATTGCGAAGACATAAAAAATTCTTTGACCGCGCCAATCACCGGCCGGGCGTTAATCAAACGATTCGGCGTGATTTCCGCCACGTCCAGTGTACTCATCCGATCTTTGATAATGCGCTCCATTCGGGCTAAGCCGATTCTGAATTTATTTTGAACCAATTCGCCGATGGCGCGCACGCGGCGATTGCCCAAGTGATCAATATCGTCCGGATCTTTTTGGGAAATATTCAATCTAATTATTTCTTTGACCACTTCCGCCAAATCAGTGACGCGCAAAACCCGATTTTCTTTGGTAATCGGCACGTCTTGGCGGAAGCGCTGATTGATTTTATAACGGCCGACTTTGCCGAAGTCATAGCGGTCAAAATTAAAAAACATCGCGTAAATAAGCGACTTGGCGTTATCCATCGTGGCTAAATCGCCGGGACGGATTCTTTTATAAACTTCCAACAAGCCTTCGCTTTCGTTGTGCGAAGTGTCTTTGACTAAAGTATTTTTGATGTATGAAATTTCCGGATGAGTGTCAACGTCTTTAAATAATTCCAAAATTTCTTCGTCATCGGCCGTGCCGAAAGCCCGAAACAAAGCGGTAATCGCCACTTTTCTTTTCCGGTCAATTTTCACCCAAATCACGTTGTTAATATCGGTTTCCAATTCCAGCCAAGAGCCGCGATTGGGGATTAATTTCGCGCCGTAATATCGGCGTTCGCCGTAAACTTCAGAAGTGAAAAAAATTCCGGCTGAGCGAATCAATTGAGATACCACCGCCCGCTCAATGCCGTTAATAATGAAAGTGCCGCGATCCGTCATGAGCGGAAAATCGCCCAAATAAACTTCCTGCTCAATTACTTTATTGATTTTTTTATTGGCTAATTTGGCCACGACGCGCAATGGCGCTTCATAGCTTAAATTTTTTTGCTTGCTGACCACTTCGTCAAATTTCGGCTCGTCCAAATAATAGCGGCCGAAATACAATTCAAAATCGCGACCGACGAAATCGCGAATGGGGGAAACTTCCTCAAAGAGCTCGCCCAAGCCATGATCCAAAAACCATTTGTAAGAGTCTTTTTGGACTTCAATTAAATCCGGCATCGGCACCGTGCCTTTAAGCGTGGAAAAAATTTTTCGTTCTGACGTTTTAGGCGTCATAAAAAATTTAAATTTTTAACTTTTTAAGAGAAAACAACAAAAAATGACTCCCACTCCCCTAAAGGTGCGAGGTTAGATTGAGATTTTTATTTTAGGTTTGAGAAAAAAATAAACCCACTATCTATTTTTTAAAATAATGAGGTTTGGCGAATAGCGGGAATTTGGAATTCTGAAACAAAGATAACTTCCCTATATTATCACAAATCAAAAAACTTGTCAAATATTTTCGTGAGATTCTCCCTGTTTATAATTTTTTTTCTTATTTTAGGCAAAAAAATCAGGAATTTAAGAGTTATCCACAATGGTTGGGTCCTAGCTCCTTTTTCTAATTTCCTCTCTCACCACCACCCGATCGTCCCACGGAATCTTTTTATTATTTTTTTCAACAATCGCCTGCTCGCTGCCCTTGCCGGTGACTAAAACTAAATCGTTGGCTTGAGCCAAACTCAAAGCTTTTTTGATTGCCTCGCGGCGATCTAAAATTTTAAATAAATTTTGGTCTAATTTTTTGCCGGCAATAATCGCGCCTTGGGCGACCTGATCAATAATATTTTGCGGCTCTTCGTCATAAGGATCTTCATTAGTCACAATAACGATATCGGAATTTTCTCCGGCCAACTTGCCTAAAACCGGCCGGCGGGAAATATCACGACCCCCGCCGGCTGAGCCCAAAACGTGAATAATTTTTTGATGAGGAATTTTTTTTATCACTTCGTATAACGCACTAATCGCCTTTGGCTCAAAAGCGTAATCAACAACCACTTTAAAAAGCTGCTTGCCCTGAGCGGAGCCGAAGGAACCTTCATTTATAAATTCAAGACGCCCGGGAATACCAGAAATATTTTGCAAATTTTTCGCTAAAACGCTTAAACTTAAACCTCGGCTAAAGCCAACCGCAATCGCGGCCAAAGCATTATAAATATTGTGCTTGCCTAAGAGTTTTAGATTAAATTGAGTATTGTCAACTTGAAAAGACGAACCATCATGTTTAATTTCGGCATTTTCTGCGACCAGAGTTTTAAATTTGGAATTTGAAATTTGAAATTTATTTGTAATTTGTAATTTGTCATTTGTCATTTTTTGAGTGATACCAAACCCGTATTTATCTTCTGCCCAAAAATTCAAAAAGTCATTGGCGCACTCATCATCCAAATTAACAATAATTGTTTTTTTGATTTTTTCACCAACGATTAATTTCGGCTGATCATCTTTTAACTTAGCAAATAATTTTAATTTAGCCGCTTTGTAATTTTCGAAACTGCCATGAGCCTCAATATGCTCCGGATACAAATTGGTGAAAACTAAAATATCATAATTAATACCTAAATGGCGAAATTGTTCAATCCCCTGCGACGTGGTCTCAATGATCGCATACTGACAATTAGCCCTTGCCATTTGTTTAATCAATTTCTGTAAGGCAAACCGGCCGATCATCGTCATTTTTTTGTCGTTAAGCCATTCTTTTTGACCAACTTTAAATAAAATCGTGGAAACGCAGCCGACTTTGTAGCCCGCGGCTTCCAATAATTTAGTAATCAAATAAACAACCGTTGATTTGCCGGAAGTGCCGGTGACGCCAATGACAATTAATTTATCTGACGGCGAATTATAGAAAAAATCAGCTGCTTGGGCGAGCAGATAGTGATAAACTTTGATTAACGGTTTGGGGATTATTTTTTTTATTTGATTTAGCATAATCACATCAATCTGTCATTGCGAGCGATCCGCCAGCTGGCGGACAAATCCCAAATAAATTTCAAATTCAAATATACAAATTACAAAATCGATTAAACTATTTTGAATTTGGGATTTTGAATTTATTTGGAACTTGTAATTTGGTGCTTGGTGCTTGGATTGCTACTTTCTGCCTCCCAATATTCTCAACGCTTCTCTCACAATTTTTCCCGGTTCCGTGATTTTTTTGTCCACTTGTGCTAAAGCTTTTCTCGCTTCCGCCGAAGAATAGCCAAAACCGGTTAAAGCTTCAAAAGCATCTAAATCAGTTTGCTCGGCCTTGCCAATGGTTTTGC
>DATDWV010000076.1:0-2702 GCA_035289505.1 Patescibacteria group bacterium
ATTTTATCTTCGCGGTCATTGCCGAAGAGCTGGGGTTGTTGGGCGTGAGTTTAATTTTGGGTTTTTGGGCAATCTTTTTTTACCGGCTTTACAAAGCGGCGATGATGACGCGCGATAATTTTTCTTTTTATTTTATTTTGGGCGTGTCGGCTTTGTTTTTCAGCCAAGTGATGATTAATATCGGCATGAATATTGGTTTAGTGCCCGTCACCGGCGTGTCTTTGCCGTTTGTCAGCTACGGCGGCAGTTTTTTAGTGGTCAGTTTGATTTTAGTCGGGCTGGTGGAAAGCATGATTGTCCGAAATAAATTAGGAAGTTAGGAATTAGGAGGTTAGGGCAGCAGGGCAAAAGAATTGACAAAAGATTAAAAATTTGATAGGTTATAATAATCAAGGAGGCTTGAGACATGAACGAAAAAATTTTTAATTTATTCAATAATAATCCGGCTTTGATCACTCATTGCCCGGTTTGTAATGTCCGTTTTAATCCGATTGAAGCCAAAGTTTTGGAAGAAAACCAAAATACCCACTTGGTTTACATCAAATGCCGCCATTGCCAAGGCTCAATTTTAGCGGTGATTGCCGCCAGCGCCTTGGGCATTAGTTCGGTTGGTTTAATCACCGATTTAAGCGGCGACGACGTGATTAAATTCAAACAGGCCGAGCCGATTTCTTTTGATGATGTCATCGCCGGCCACCAATTTTTGAAAAAAGAAAAAGCCTTAATTGATTATTTAAATTATGACTAACCCACAATTAAATCTAAAAGCCGACAGCCGACAGCAAATCGGCAAAGCGGTGAAAACGTTGCGCACGCAGGGAAAAATCCCGGCGGTTTTGTATGGTCATGAAATTAAGCCGATTAATTTAATCCTTAATTATTCGGAATTTGAAAAAATTTTTCGTCAAGCCGGTGAAAGCACTTTGGTTGATTTATTAATTGATCAAAAAAATCCGGTCAAAGTTTTGATTCAGGATTTTCAGACTGACCCGGTTTCCAGCCGCTTTATTCACGTTGATTTTCACCAAGTGAGAATGGATGAAAAACTCCACGCGAAAATCAGCCTCAAATTTATCGGCGAATCACCGGCGGTCAAAGAAAACGGCGGCATCTTGGTGACTAATTTTAATTTTTTGGAAGTGGAATGTTTGCCCAATGACTTGGTCCATGAAATTGAAGTTGACTTGTCGGTTTTGAAAAATTTTTCCGATTCCGTTTCAGTTTCAAAAATCAAAGTCCCTGCCGGCATTCAGATTCTAACCAAGCCGGAAGAAGTGGCGGTTTTGGTCCAAGAGCCCAGAAGCGAAGCGGAATTAGCCGAATTGGAAGCCAAGCCAGAGGCGAAATTACCCGAAGCAGTGGTTGAAAAAGCGGAAGGTGAAGCGCCAGTGGAAGGGGAAAAACCGGAAAAAGCAGAGAAAGAAAGTAAGGAATAATCAAGTTAAAATAATTAACTAAATTGCCCTGAAATAATTTCAGGGCAATTTAGTTAGAATTAGCTTGCAAAAACTTAAATTTTTAGCTAAAATTCATTTGCTATGTCTCAAGCACTATACCGCAAATACCGGCCGCAAACTTTTGCTGACGTCGTCGGTCAAAACCACATTAAAACCACTTTGCAAAGCGAATTGGAAACCCAAAAAATCGCGCACGCTTATTTATTTTCCGGGCCGCGCGGTTTGGGCAAAACCACAATGGCTAGGCTTTTGGCCAAAGCGGTTAATTGTTTAAAAAGAAAAGACGATCAAAGCGAACCCTGCAACGCTTGCGACGCTTGCCAAGAAGTGATCACCAGCCGAAGTTTGGATGTGATTGAAATTGACGCGGCCTCGCACACCGGCGTGGATAATGTCCGCGAAAATATCATTAACCATTCGCGTTTCACCCCCACCAGCCGCAAATACAAAGTTTTTATCATTGACGAAGTCCACATGCTTTCGCTCTCCGCTTTTAACGCTTTGTTAAAAACCTTGGAAGAGCCGCCCAGCCACGTCATTTTTATCTTAGCCACCACCGAAAGCCATAAAGTGCCGCAAACGATAATTTCTCGCTGTCAGCATTTTGAATTTAGAAAAATCAACCGGCCGGAAATCATCAGCCGTTTGAATAAAATCGTTAAAGCTGAGGGTAAAAAAATTGACGATATTATTTTGGAAAATATCACCTATGCCGCTGGCGGCTGTTTGCGCGACGCGGAAAGCCTGCTTGGGCAAATTTTATCTTTAGATGAAAAAGAAATTAAGGCCGAACAAGCGGAATTGGTTTTGCCGCGTTCGCGTTTTGATTTGGCGCTGGAATTAATTAATTATTTAAACGCGAAAAATACCGCCGCGGGGCTGACTTTGATTAATCAATTGGTGGAAGGCGGCGTTAATTTGGAAAAATTCACCAGCGACTTAATCGAAGTTTTACGAAAAATTTTATTGATTAAAATCAGCCGAGCTCTTTCGGAATTTAGCGGCGCCATGGATAAAGAAACGGAAAAAAATCTGATTAAAATCGCGGAAGTTTCCGATCTCAATTATTTAATCAAAATAATCGAAGTTTTTATCGCGAAAAGGCAGGAACTGAAATTCGCGGAAATTCCGCAATTGCCTTTGGAATTGGCGGTCGTGGAAATCACCGCGGAAAAAGATGATGAACACACTGATCCAAAGCCGCCGGCCGCCAAAAAAGAAGAAGAAATTGAGATAAAAAAAATA
>DATDWV010000077.1:0-10232 GCA_035289505.1 Patescibacteria group bacterium
GGCGATTACACCAGGCGAAGTTTGCGGCCGCCGCCATTGCCTTGAAATATTTTTGACCTTCATCTGATTTAAAAGGAACACAAGCCAATTCGCGGTCTGGAATTTTTATATTGTATTTTACCGCTGCTCTATCGAGTAATCTCACATAATCCGTACAAACTTGGTGGCCTAAACCCCGTGAACCAGTATGGATCATTACAGTAATTTTGTTTTTCTCAACTCCAAATTGCTTAGCAATGTCTAGATCGAATACTTCAGTAACTTTCTGAATTTCTAAAAAGTGATTACCTGCTCCTAAAGTGCCTATTTGGTCAGCTCCTCGCTTTTTTGCTTGATCAGAGACTAATGTCGGTTCAGCGATTTTGAATTCGCCGTTTTCTTCTAAATAATTTAAATCATCCTCTGTACCGTAACCTTTTTGGACAGCCCAGCGCGCCCCATACTTTAGGACATTATTTAGTTCTTTAGTGTTCAACCGGAGCATCCCTCCTCTACCTACCCCGGAAGGCACATCTCGCTGAATCTGATTAGTTAAATCAACTAATTTATCTTTTATTTCTTCATAAAACAATTGGCTAATTAGTAACCTCACGCCGCAGTTAATATCATAACCGACTCCGCCAGGCGAAATTACGCCAGTTTCAGCTTCAATCGCCGCCACTCCCCCAATCGGGAAACCATATCCTTCGTGGATATCGGGCATAGCTAAAGCATATTTATTTATCCCAGGCAAGGCAGTTACATTAACTAATTGATTTAAGCTCCTGTCTTTAAATATTTGCGGCAGCATTGTCTGGGTGGCGTAAAACCGGGCCGGCACTTTCATATTATAGCGAAAATCTTTGGGGATTTCCCAAAGATAATCAGAGATCTTTTTCAAATCTTTTACTTCGATCATATATCAAATAAAATCCTAGCTTGCCATTCTTTGTCGACTTGTTTTAATTCCAAGTCATGATAAGTAACTGCTTTAATGTCTTCTTTAGCTTGAACCCGTCGGCCAAAGATAGTAGCTTGTAATTCGTTTTCATCTAATTTGTTGAAATCAAAATCATTAAAGCAGCAGTCAGCGGTGTCGGAAAGGTAAAGCAATTCCGACAGCCAATCGACTAAAAGCGCTTTTGTATCTCTTGCTTTTAGCTTAATCTCTTTTTTAATTTCGTGGTTTTTTATTTCAACTTGTCTCGGATAAAGATAAGTCATCATTGCCAAAGCGGCATTAGTAAATATCTCAGTTAAGTCTTGACCAAAAACCTTAACCTTTAAATCAGCCGGGTGATCTAAGAATTCAAATTTTTTGCCTTGATTATCCATATTTTTATTATACAACTATTTCTCAAAACAAAAAACCTGCATGATACCAATAGCCGTACAGGTTTTTTGTATCTAATTATTTACTGTGAGCAGGATTAACCTCACTCAACAAAACATTTTCTACAAAAATTCCCCGCGGATACAAAATTCTTTCCAACTCTTTGCGGGCATCAATCTCTACTTCCGCTCTTTTATTAGCAGTCATTTCTTGTAAGCTATATTTGGCAGCAATCATCCGCACACGACTTTGGATGGTTGGCCGAATAATTTTTTCCACGAATTTTTCCCCAATACTTTGCCAGATTTCTGGAATTTGTTCTGCATCTAAACGTAAAAGGATTGTTCCTTCGATGGCGACTTTTTTATCGTCTTTAGTAGCAGCAGTAATTGGTTGATCACCGAGTAGTTCTGGTTTGTCCGGATTAAATTTTTTACTAATGTTGTACTCCAAAGTTTGGGTGTTAAACAGAGTCGCTTTTTGCCAAAAAGGAATCTTTAGGTGAAGGCCGGGTTTATATATTTTTTTTAAGACACCCCGACCTAGATCGTAGACACAAGCGACATAACCGGGTGGGACGCGAACAAAAAAGCCTTTTAAAACATCGTCGACAACGAAAGAATACATTAATTTATCAAGTCCTTCAGCCATATTTTTTGCTAATTATTAGACTTATTTTTTGTGTTTTTAGCCGTTAAGATAATTAAAGTAGTGATCGTTGTTATTATAGTCGAGAAAATGAGAGATGTCAAAATGAAAATTGATTTTACCGCCGGTAGCACGGCTAAAATCGCAAATGAGAAGGCGGGAAACAAAATCCCGTAGATCTGCTCTTTTTTATTTAGTTCATCTTTTTTACGCCATTGCTTGATTATTATCTGGGTAAAAATGTAACCAGCCACAATGGCGGGAGCGATCAGGTCGCGTTGAGCAATATCAAACCACAGAAATTTTGTATTAATGAAGTCAGGTCGGGGAATAGAAGGGTATAAAAGATGGAGTTTTGATTCAGTGTTAATTCCGCCGATAAAGACGCGATACAATAAAATTAAAACAACTGCTTGAACGACTAAGACAATTGCTTTGGCCCACGGCCGAATTCTTTTCTTTTTCAAGAATTTTCTAACTGCCTGTCTTTTTTTGATTGGATCGCTGGAGAAATCTTTTTCGATTTCTTTTATTTTTTTTGTCAGTTCTCGGCTGATAATTTTACCTCTTTCTGCTAAAATCGTGAAAGGCAAAAGTACGAGACGTAACGCTAGAGTTAATAAGATTACAGCAATACCTAAGTTGTAAAACGAATAAGTTAAATAAAGCCAAATCAAAAAGTTAAACAAGGGGATGTATAAATATTGATTCCAAATAACGCTGAATATTTCCATATTTTTAAAATTAGTTGGCGGCTGGACTAGCCTTGTCGCCTTTGGTGGTAGGCGCCTCACCGGATTGACCAGACCCCGCAGCAAAACTCGGGGACCTGGATTCGAACCAGGATTGACAGCTCCAAAGGCTGCTGTCCTACCCTTAGACGATCCCCGAGGTCTGCTGCGGGGTAGGCACCACCCGCTGCCCCGAAATTGCCCCGGACCTGTCTGCCGATCTAGTAATATTTTAGAAATACAACCCTTTAGATTACTCCTAGATCTTTAAAATGTCAACTTCCTACACTCTTAAGTATCGTCTAATAGCAATACTACTACTAAAGATATTTAAAAGTATAATTATTAGAACCTCTAAGCCAAAAATTTGCCAAAAGTTTTTATTAAAATATTCTAAAATATTAAAGTCGTCAGTCAGAAAGAAATTATTCAGGTAAGGCTGAATGAAGTTCAGTAAAGGGTAAATTATCCCGATCGCTAGAGCACAGGCGATAATACTATAGAGCACACTTTCCAGTAAAAACGGACTGCGGATAAACCAGTTAGTTGCGCCGACTAATTTCATTATACCGATTTCGCGTCGGTGCGTGTAGATTGCCACTCTGACAGTATTAATTACAATCAGTAAAGCGATAAAGATAAATATACCCGAAGCTAAAAGTCCGATACGGTTTATATTCTCGGAAATTTTTCTAATTTTGTTAATATAGACTTTATGGTCGTCAAAATTCTTGTCTAAGATTAGGTCATTGTATTTTGAATTGTTTAAAACCTCGATAATCTCCGGATAATCTTCGATTTCTTTAGCCGTAACTACCAAGGTTGCACCAAGCGGATTTTGATCTAACTCCTCAAGTGACTCAATAATTGGTGAATCCTGCTGGTGTTTTTCTCGAAATTTTTGCAGTGCTTCTTGCTGAGAAGTATATTTAATTTCTTTGACCTGAGCTAATGAAGATAAATAGGTTTGAACTTCTAAAACTTGGTTTTCAGTAGCATCTTGGCGGAAGTAAATACTAAAATCAATTTTCTCTTTGACTAAATTGGTGGCAGTGTCGGTAATGATATTTAAAACAATTAAAAAATTAATAGAAAGAACCGCCAAAGTAATAATTGTGATAGTGACAATAGAAAGCCAGATGTTACGCCAAAAACTTTGCCACGCGAATATTATTATTTGATAAATCGAGTTTAAGCTCATAATAGATATTTACCTATTTTTTGGTCAGAGACAATTTGACCGTTATCTAAAGTGACTACTCTTTTGCTGATGTAATTGACCACTTCTCGGTTATGGCTAACTAGAAGCACGGTAGTACCAAATTCATTAATTTTTAGGAGTAAGTCGATGATTTCCTGGGTATTAATTGAATCCAAATTGCCGGTTGGCTCATCAGCCACTAAAATTTTAGGTCGATGGACTAGTGCTCTGGCAATTGCAACGCGTTGTTGCTCGCCGCCTGATAGTTGAATCGGATAACGATGTTCTTTCCCAGCTAAGCCGACAATTTTTAGAACTTGAGGGACAATCTCATTTATTCTTGAGCGATTAGCGCCACAGACCTGAAGAGCAAAGGCAATATTTTCAAAAACAGTTTTTTGGGCCAGCAGTTTAAAATCCTGAAAGACAACCCCGATTTGGCGCCGCAAGATTGGCACTTCATTCGATTTAATATCAGTAATATCCCACCCTCCAACGATTACTCGTCCTTTGCTTGGCTTTTCTTCAGCTACTAAAATTTTGACCAGAGTAGTTTTACCAGTGCCACTGCGGCCGACAATTGAAATGAATTCTTTTGGCTGGATATGTAAGTTGACATTTTTTAAAGCAAAAGTGTCAGGCGGATAAATTTTTGTGATGTTTTTAAAAATTATCATCTATTTGATAATTTATAATTAATAATTTATAATATTATTCTGAAGCCCAAGGATCGAGCGGGTGTCGTATAACGGCTATTATATCAGCTTCCCAAGCTGAGGACACGGGTTCGACTCCCGTCATCCGCTATTTCGGTTCTGCGCCGAAGGCGCATCCGCCTCCCTGGCCGGACAGGCTGGCGGGGACCCCGCTCACCCGCTATTTAAAACAGGAATTAAATGATTATTTTACCTTTATCGCCTGCCCGTCCTAGCCCAAGCCCGTGTAGCTCAATGGTAGAGCAACCGCTTCGTAAGCGGTAGGTTGTCGGTTCAATTCCGACCATGGGCTTTTTTGTTTATTTAAAAACAATTCGGTTTAAAGCCGCACCAACCGCCAGATTTTAATTTTGGTTTTTAAGTCTTTAACCAGATCATCAAGATTTTTGCCTTTAATTAAGATTTGGCTGGCGCGCACTTTGGCCAGATTACCGCTTTCATCGGTTAATTTTTCTTCTAATTTGATTAGGTGGTAGCCCAGGCGGGTTTTTATAATCCCGCTTGTCTGGCCAATCTCCAGATTAAAGGCGGCGTTTTCAATTTCTAAAAGCATTTCGCCCCGGCCGAAATAACCCAGATCGCCGCCCTGCGCGCCGGTAATATCCTGGCTGTATAATCTGGCCAATTCGGCAAATGATTTTTGGCCGATTTTTATTTCTTCAAAAATCGCCTGAATCGTTCCCTCGGCTTGTTTGTTGTATTCACGGTCGGCGATTAAAGCCAGATCCAATTTATTTTTCAAAAGCATCGGCTTAATGATTTCGTTTTGAAAATCAGCCAAATGCCAGCCGTATAATTCTTTGATTTGTTTTTCCAAAGCCGCCTGATTGCCGATTTCTTTGATTAATTTCTGGGTTTGGGCCTTAATTTCTTCGGCCGCCGCCGTTATTTGATAATTTTTGGCCGCTTGTTCAATTATTTTTTCGTCAATCATCCTTTCCAGAACCGATTTTTTGGTTTGTTTTAAATCCGGCAAAGTCAAATTCGGGTTGAGCGCTTTTTGCTTAAGGTAAAAATTATTGACCGCGCTTACTTCTTTTTGCCATTGATAATAATAAATCGGCCGGCCGCCGACCAGCGCCGCCGGATAAGGGATAATTCTTGCAATCGCTCCCGCCGCTTGATTTTGCCAGGCAAATAAGTAAAGGCCGGCGCTGAAAATCAGAAAGAATAAAAATATCAGCGCCAAAACCAAAACCATGATTTTTAAAGGCGATTTTTTTCTGCCCGGAGGCAATAAGAGCCGCGGGGCGGGCGGCTTAATCGGCCTGGCCGGCATCTTTGCCAAAATCGGCCTGGCTTTGGCGGCCTTTTCTTTTTTGACTTCGGCTGGTTTTAAAATCGGCTTAATTGAAGTCTTTGGCCGCGGGGCAATCGGCAAAATTGCCGCGGGTTTTGCCGGCTTGGGCAAAACCGCTTCCCTTTTTTCGGCAATCCAATTTAAAACAGTATTTCTTAATTTAGCCATCTCCGGATTAATGGGATTGGCGGCTTGATTTTTATCGGGTTTTATATCAGCCATAAATATTACCGATAAAATAAATTAGAAGTAAATCAAAAGCCCGCCGCTTTTAATTTACTCATAATTTACTTTTAATTTACTCGTAACCACTTTTAGCTTTATTCAAAGAAATATTGCCACCATTTTTGCGGATTGGTTTTGGGTTTTTCCGCCGCGGCTTCGGTTTTATTTTGAGCCAGTTTATTTTTGGCTGAATCGGCAATCACCACCACCTTCTCCCCTTCTTTTTTCAGCCCCAAATCAACCCGCGCCTTTTCTTCAATATAGGCGGTGGAATTAAAATAATCAACCATCTGTTTTAATTCCAGATTGTCTTTTTCCAGCTGGCCGATTTCCGCCTTTAAACCGCCGATTTCCCGGTTAATTTGACGATTTTTTTGGAAGCCGCGGCTGAAATTCATGATAATAAAAACCAGGCCAATCAATAAAGCCAAAAAGACGGCTTTGGTTTTCCAGCTGATTTTTGATTTTGGTTTTTCGTTTCTGATCATTTGAGCAGGTTATTCAAATTATAACATTTTTCTTAACTTGGTTCAATTTTTTAAAAGTAAATCAAGCGAGTTAAGTAAATTAAGTGAATTAAGCGGCTTAATTTACTTTTTTTCTTTAGACTCTTCCGGCTCGTCCGACTCTTCTAAAATCTGCTTGAATTTGTCCTCGCCCAAACCGGCTTTGATTTTTTTGACTAAATTGACCAATTCTTGCGCCGAAAGGCTGGTCGTGTCAAATTTTTCCCGCAAAGTGTCGGCTTTTAGCTGTAAAATCAGCTGCTGAATCTTTTGGGGCTGGGGAATATTTCTGATTTCAATCGCGGTTTTGCTCTCCGCGATCGTAATCCTGACGGTGCCGCACCTGGCAAACGTCTGCCAAACGCCTTTAATTTGGTAAAAAACATCCTGAATTTTTATCAAAGGCTCGCTGGAAACAATCCGGGTAAAAACGCCCTGCTGGTCAACGTCAATAAGGCGCTGGTTAGTAATGATAAAAACGCGGTAATACCAGACGATAAACAGCCGCAGCGCCCAAACCAGGCCGAGAAGCAAACTGGCAAAAAAAATCGCGGCGCCGAGATTGCCCCGGGCAAACAGGGGAAAAAGAAAAAAGAACGGCGCCAGAATTAAAATTAAAGGCGGAATTAAGGCAAAAAAAAGCTGGTTTTTTGACTGGCGGACGGCTTGAATGAACTGTTCATCGTCGTTTAAAATCAAATTTTTGCAGGCTAAATTAGGCATAAGCTTTTATTTTTTTAACGATAAAATAAAATTTGGCGATTTCAATGCCGGCAATCTGCAAGAAAACCACCCCGGCAATCAAGGCCCAGTCAAAAAAGGCCAGATTTACAGTTTGAAAAATTGACTGTAAATGAGGCTCGTAAATTGCCAGAAGCTGAAGGAAAAAACCCAGGCCGACAGCGCCAAGGAGATAGAGATTGGTTAAAGGATTTTGGCTGAATATTGAATGCCGCAAACTGCGGCAAGAAAAAACATAGGCCAAAGAATCAACGCCCAAAAGCGCGAAAATCAAAGTGCGGATGTAGTTTATGGAATACAGACCGCTTTTTGACAAGTAATAAAACAAGCCCAAGAGCGCGAGATTGACGAAAAGCCCGATGATAAAAATCAACGTCTTCATTTCCCGATCCATGATTTTTTTGTCTTTTTTTCGCGGTTTTTCTCGCATAATTTCTTTCTCCCCTTTTTCAAAAATCAAAGCCAAATTCGGCAGGCCGTCGTCAATTAAATTAATCCAGATAATCTGGGCGGGCAAAATCGGCAAGGGCAGGGCTAAAATCAATGACCCGACGACTAAAATTATTTCCGAGAAGCTGTCGGCCAAAAGATATAAAATAATTTTTTTAATATTGTCAAAAATGACCCGGCCCTGGCGGATGGCCGAAACGATAGTTTTAAAATTATCATCCAATAAAATAATATCCGAGGTTTCCTTGGCTACGTCCGTGCCGGAGTTCAGGGCAATGCCGACATCGGCGGCTTTCAGGGCCGGCGCGTCATTGACGCCGTCGCCGGTCATGGCCACCACCTGTCCCTGATCCTGCCAGGCTTTGATAATTCTTAATTTATGGCGCGGTTCAACCCGGGCATAGATGTCAATGATTTTTATTCTTTTGGCCAATTCTTCGTCGCTTAATTGGTCCAAGTCAGCGCCCGCCAGAATATTTTTTTCTTCAATTTTTATGCCCAGCTCCGAGACAATCGCCTTGGCCGTCAATTTATGGTCGCCGGTGACAATAATCGGGCGAATGCCGGCCTTTTTAGCTAAAGCCATGGTTTCTTTGGCTTCCGGGCGCAGCGGATCTTTTAAGGCGATAAAACCGACGAAGGTCAAATCGCTTAATTCTTTATTTAAATCGGCATTTTTGTCCGGCGGCAGCTGCTTGTAAGCGAAAGCCAAAAGCCTTAATCCCTGCTTGGTTAAATTTTCATATTTGGCCTTTAAAGATTTTAAAAGCGGCTCGTCAATTAATTTTTTTTCGCGGCCGGTTCTTATTTTTGAGCACATGGCCAAAACCATTTCCGGCGCCCCCTTGGCATAGATGACATTTTTTTCCGGATCCAGGCGATTAAGGGTGGCCATGTATTTGGTTTCCGAGGAAAAAGCGAGCTCCTTCAGTCTTGATTGCCGCCCCTTTATTTTTTCATAAGGAATGCCCGATTCAATCGCGGCCATAAGAAGCGCGCTTTCCGTCGGATCGCCGATAACGCGCCATTGATTAAGCTCGTCTTGGGGATTTTCAATGACCGCGTTATTGCAAAGCAAGGCGATTTTTATGATTAAATCATGATCTTCCAGACTGGCGTTGTCTTCGTAGGGATGAGCGTGTTTAATCGGCAAATCCTGCCCGATGGTGACGATTTTAGCCACTTGCATTTTGCCTTCAGTTAAAGTCCCGGTTTTATCCGAGCAAATAATGGAAACGCTGCCTAAGGTTTCAGCCGCGATTAGCCGGCGGATTAAGGCTTTTTCTTTCAAAATTGCCTGCATGCCAACCGCCAAAATCGCCGTCACGGAAACCAGCAAGCCTTCGGGAATAGCCGCCACGGCCACGGCCGCGGCCAGATTAAGCATGCCTTCGCGAGCCGCTTCTCCAAAACCGAATATCGGCCGGCCCTGAATCTTGCCTAAAATGACGATTAGGCCGCAGATAAAAATCACGACATAAGTTAAATTCTTGGAAAAAACCGCCAATTGTTTTTGTAGCGGCGTTTTTTCTTCTTTAGTATCTTTAATCAACTGGGTAATCTGGCCCAATTCGGTATTAAGGCCGGTTTCGCAAACAATAGCTGCCGCTTTGCCGCGCGAAACCACAGTGCCGGAATAAACCATGTTTTCCCTTTCGGCTAAAGGCGCGCCCCGGGCCAAAACCTTCAAAGTTTTATTTGAAGGCATTGATTCGCCGGTCAGGGACGCTTCCGTTGCCTGAAAATCCTGGACAGTTATCAGCCGGCAATCGGCCGAAATTTTATCGCCCGGCGCCAAAAAAATTATATCGCCAGACACCAACTCCGAAGCCTTAATCAGGATTTCATTGCCGTCCCTTAAGACTTTGGCTTTTTGCTCAACCAGCCGGCGCAGATAAGCGATTGATTTATTGGCTTTATTTTCCTGGTAAAACCCCAGAATCGTATTAAGGAAAACCGCCGCCAGGATAATGCCCATATCCACGAAATCCTGTAAAATAAAAGAGATTGCCGCGGCGGCAAGCAAGACGTAAACCAAGGGACTTTTAAATTGACTTAAAAGAATGATTAAAGCCCCCAGGCGTTTTTCTTCCGGCAGCTTGTTTGAGCCGTATTTTTCCCGCCGCGCCTTGACTTTAGCGCTAGACAAGCCGTTTTGATCGGCTTGCAGCTTGTGAAAAATTTTATCAATCGGCAAAGCGTGCCAAAGGATTTTTTCCATAATAATTTTAATGACAAGTCTGATTATATTATAACATAAAAATAAAAGATTTGCCATCTTATGGCAAATCAATTGCTCTAATCAACCGGAAATGAAATTAGGGCCGGCAAAACTTGGGATTTTTCAGGCATTTTTTAATTTTCGGCAAAGCTTTTAAGGCGGCTTTTTCGCCGGCCTTGAT
>DATDWV010000078.1:0-2690 GCA_035289505.1 Patescibacteria group bacterium
TTATTGTCGGCAAAAATCGCAGTTTTTAAATCAATTATTATTGCCGTGTTAAAAGCCCCGCGATCGCGGGGCTTTTAAAAAATATTAATGAGAAATTTTTTACTTAGTCGCCGGATGAACTAATTTAATTTGTTCTAATTCCGTGGTCGGCTCTTTAGCCGCGTTATCTTCCACCACCATTTTTTCTTTGCTAATAGAAATTACTTGCCGGCGATTAATAATCAACTGCTGATGCCAAAGCCCTTTAATTAGGCCGGTTTTGACATAATAGTTTTCAATGGTTTGGCTATCAATATTTAAATCAAAAGAAATAATCCGGCCAAGGTGGGTGCCAACTTGAGCGTAAACCGGCAAATTAATTAAGTCTCCAGAAGAAATTAACATAATCTTTTAAATTACGGCGGGGTCGCCAAGGGTTGTTTTTTTAAAATTAAACGTTGCTGGCCAACTGTCAGCAAAGTCATGACAAACCAATACAGAACCAAACCGGACGGCAAGCTAATGCCGATAATAACGGTAAACACCGGCATAAAATAAAGCATTTGTTTGTTCATCATCGCCATCATGTCTTCGTCTTTCGCGCCAGCCATGCCTTTGGGCGGCCGCTTAACGGCCAGCATTTTGGTTTGCCAATACTGGGCCAAGCCGGTCAAAACCGCTAACACTAAATTAGGTTTAGCTAAATTAAGAAAGCCCAGTGAAATTGAGTTAATCGTCTGCGGATTAGCCACAAAAGAATAAAGCCATTTTAAACTCGCGGGGTCTAAACCGCTGGCAAAAACCTGATAGACGGCGATCAAAAACGGCAATTGAATCAAAAGCGGCAAGCAGGACGAAAGGGGGTTAACTTTCTCCATCTTGTAAAGCGCCATCATTTCTTTGGCTAATTTTTCCTTGTCGTGAGCGTATTGTTTTTTTAAGGCGTCTAATTTTGGCTGAAGTTCAGTCAAAGCTTTTTGCGATTTTAAAGATTGTTGAGAAAACGGATATAAAACCAGCTTAATAATAACGGTTAAAATAATAATGGCGATGCCTAAGTCGTGCCAAGGGATCAGGTTATATAAAAAAATTAAAAGGTTAAAAAGCGGTTGATATAAAATTAAATTATAAAGTTGAACCATAATAGTGAAATCCCAAATTCAATCCGCCAGCTGGCGGACAAATCCCAAATCAGCACTAAAGTCAAAATTCAAAAGTAATTAAATTAAAAACTTTTAACTTGAACTTTTGACTTATAACTTTTCACTTTTGAATTATTATTTGGAACTTGTGATTTGAGATTTGGTGCTTATTTTAAGGGGTCATCGCCGCCCTGGCTCCAAGGATGGCAGCGCAGAACTCGCCTTAAGGCTTTAAACCCGCCGCGAATTACGCCGTATTTTTCAATGGCGGCATAACCATACTCGGAACAAGTCGGCCGAAAGCGGCAATAACCATAAGGGAAAAATCGGCGAAAAATTCCGTGATCAAAAGACAGCGTTTTTTGGTAAATTTTAATTATTCTTAAAACCAAAAGCTTGCTTAGAATTGAAATTTTATTCATCTTTTAAAAGCCGGCCGCGTTCTAAAGCCCTAAATAATTCGCTTTTAAGTTGAGAAAAGCTGATTTTTAAAGCAAGGTTAGTCGGCATAATCACTACCTGATAGCCTGGTTTAATTTTTTTTAAATTTAAACGAATAATTTCACTAAGCTGCCGCTTAAGCTGGTTTCTTTTTGTCGCTTTTTTGCTGATTTTGGTGGAAACCGTAAAGGCAAAACGACTCATTGGCTGCTTAGTCGCCAAATACCGCAGGCGCAAGCTTGGCAAAAAAATAGTTTTGCCCAATTTCCTAATCAATTTAAAATCAGAGTCGCGCTTTAAACGATTAATTTTGGCCAACATATTTAAAGAGAAAGCCGTTTGCGGCCGCGGCGCCGGCGTCGGCTTAAAACTCGACGGCCGGTGGCGGTTCTCATCCGTCGACGGAAACCGTGTTTTTTTTTGGCCCGTCTTTTTTTAGGCTGAAAAGTTCTTTTAGGCATACGATTCCAAAAAAAATAAACGATTAATAACTAACTTTATTATTTTATCAAACTTTTTGTCCGTCGTCAAAGGTCTTGCCAAAAATTAAAAAAAGCTATAAATTATTATACACACTTAATTAACAGTTTATTCACAATTATTGTTAGATTTAAGGGTTTTGTCTATCCCGCGTCTGTGCTATAATAAATTCCTCAACCTTAGATCAAAAAAACAATTATGGGTGATGAACAAAAAATCTGGCAAGCGGCGCTAGGAGAACTCGAACTGGCGCTGAGTCGAGCAAATTTTACGACCTGGTTTAAAAATACTTTTATCTCCTCTTATGAAAATGGGGCGATCATCATTGGCGTCCCTAATACTTTTACTAAAGCTTGGCTGGAAAAAAAATATCATCATTCAATTCTAAAGGCTTTGCAAAAAATTACGGAAAATCAAGTTAAAAATATAATTTATCGCGTAGAGGCAAAAATTAGAGGCGAAGAAACGATTAATGAGCCGACGTTTAAAATTAATTTAAATGTGGTCGAAGAGACAAATGCGCCTTCGCCTCTTAAAGAGTTTGGCCTTAATCCTCGTTATAATTTTAATAATTTTGTGGTTGGCAAGGGTAATGACTTGGCGCAAGCCGCCAGTTTAGCCGTTGCTCAAAAACCCGGGGAAACTTAT
>DATDWV010000079.1:0-9757 GCA_035289505.1 Patescibacteria group bacterium
ACAAGTGGTTTACAGTGTTTATAAAATCGGGGTGGCCAGCCAAATGGCGCCGTCAATGATGCAGCAAGCTCGCGGCCTGACTTTTTCCGCGCCGGCCAAAACCGGGGAGGCCAGCCACAGCGCTATTGCTCAAGCCGCTAACGCTCAAACCCCGCAAGAGCGCGAAGCCGCCAGCCGGCAAACTTTAGCGCCACAAGATGACCAAGGCCATTTTCAAGGGAAAAAAGTCGGCCGTAATGATCCATGCCCCTGCGGAAGTGGGAAAAAATTTAAAAAGTGTCATGGAATATAAATATGGCTTACTATAATAAAATTGGATTATTAGTTTTGAATAATGATCAGACGAAATTTTTAGTTTGCGAGCCGGGAAATAATTATACAGAAAAAAGCGTGACTCAATATTTGATGCCCGGCGGACAATTAGAAGAAAAATCCGACCTTGAATGCCTTCAAAGGGAAATTAAAGAAGAATTGGATTGTGACATTGACGAAAACAGTCTTGAATTAATTGGCGAGTACACTGACATCGCGGCCGTTCCCGGGCGCGATGTGATGATCAGGTTGTATCAAGGAAAATTAATTGGTGAACCTAAACCGTCTACAGAAATTGGTGTACTGCACTGGATAGGTAAAGAAGATTTGACGAATCAGAAAGTGTCGCCAATTATCAGAAATAAAATAATTCCCGGCTTAATAAAAAGAGAAATATTAAAATAAATGGATTTAAAATCAACTTACAATAAAATCGCCGAACATTGGGATAAAGACCATGAAAAAGATACTTGGTGGATTCATGGCACGGATAAATTTATTTCACTGTTAAAGCCTGGAAGCTTAGTTTTAGATGTCGGTTGTGGTAGCGGTCAGAAAGCCGAATATTTAGTTAATCATGGCCTGAAGATAGTGGGCACGGATTTTTCCGAAAAAATGATTGAGCTGGCTAAGCAGCGCGTGCCAAATGCGGATTTTTTCGTGCATGACTTATATGAAATTAAAAATCTACCTTATGATTTTGACGCGATTTATGCCAATGCCGTTTTATTGCACGTCCCGAAAAAAGACGTCACCCCAGTGATTAGAGGTTTTATCTCAAAAATAAAGCCAGGTGGTTATTTATATATTAAAGTGAAACAGATTAAACCGGGTCAGAAAGAAGAAAGAATGGAAAAAGAAAATGACTACGGCCTTGATTATGAAAGGTTTTTTAGTTATTTTACCCTTGAAGAAATTATTGGTTATCTTAAAAATTTGGGTTTAAAAATTTATTATCACGATATTGAGTTGACTGGCCGTATTTATTGGATATTAGTGATTGCTGAAAAAATATGATTACTTATCAAGATTTTGAAAAAGTGGATATTCGCGTGGGAAAAATTATTGAAGTTTCGGATTTTCCCGAAGCGAAAAAACCGGCTTATCAGTTAACCATTGATTTTGGGCCGGAAATTGGCATCAAGACTTCAAGCGTTCAGGCGGTTGGCGCGCACGCTAAAAATGAACTTCTTGGAATGTTGGTAGTATGCGTGGTAAATTTTCCTCCTAAGCGGGTTGGTTCTTTTATTTCTGAAGTGCTTACTCTTGGATTTCGTAATACAGAAGGCGGCGGCTGGGTGCTGATTACTCCAGCAAAACATTCGATTGACCTTGGCGACAAGTTACGATAATTATTAATCAAATCTAAATTTATGAAAAATATAATTAAAGTTAGAAATGTTGAAATCGGCAAAGGATTTGTGGTTATGGCCGGGCCATGCGCCATTGAATCTTTGGAACAATTGGAAAAAACCGCCGAATTAATCAAAAAAAATACGGATATTTTGCGCGGTGGCGCTTATAAACCCCGAACCAAACCAACGAGTTTCCAGGGGCTTAAAAAAGAAGGCTTAAAATTTTTGAAACAAATTGGTGATAAATTAAATCTGCCGATGATAACGGAAATTGTAGACCCACGTGAGGTGGAATTAGTCGGCAGTTACGTTGATATTTTTCAAGTGGGCACGCGCAATATGGCCAATTATGCCTTGTTAAAAGAAATCGGCAAAAGCGGAAAGCCAGTGATGCTAAAACGGGGAATGTCCGCCACGATTAACGAATGGCTTGGCGCGGCCGAATATATTTTTAACGAAGGCAATCGCCAAGTGATTTTATGCGAGCGGGGAATAAGGACTTTTATGACCGAAACCCGTTTTACTTTGGATTTGGCTGGAGCAATGCTCGCCAAACAAAAATCAGGCTTGCCAATGATTATTGACCCCTCGCATGCCACCGGCATTCCCGCTTTAATTCCGCCGATGGTTGAAGCCGCTAAAGCCGCCGGGTTTGACGGGATAATGGTGGAAGTCCATTATGAACCAAGCCTTGCCAAATGCGACGCCGAGCAAGCTTTGACGCCAGACCAATTTAACGCGATGTTTCAATAATTTTTATTTTTAATATTTAACTTTGAGCGAAGCGAATATGCCCGAACTCCCCGAAGTAGAAACTCTAAGGCGAGAATTAAGCGTGGCAATTAAAGGTAAAACCATTAAATCAGCCGAAATCAAATGGCCGAAAATGGTTAAACCGCTCGCGCCGGCGGAGTTTGCCAAAAAAATAAAAGGCAAAAAAATCATCGCGGTTAATCGCCGCGCCAAAGTTTTGATTTTGGATTTAAATGATAATAATTATTTAGTCATTCATCTTAAATTAACCGGCCAATTCATCTTTTCACGATTCGCCCCTCGGCAGGCTCGGGGCAAAAACAAGCCAAGGCTTGTTTTTGGTGGTCATCCGCAAAAAGGCGGTACGCAAAATCTGCCGAACAAATTTACTCATATCATCATTACTTTTACCGATGGTTCAAAATTATTTTTTAATGACTTAAGGAAGTTTGGCTGGATGAGGATAGTTGATCAGAGATCGGTTGATCAGTTAATCAGTGAATATGGAGTTGAGCCGTTGTCAAAAGAATTTAATTTGAAAAAATTTCAAGAAATTTTAAAAAGATACCCCAATCGTAAAATCAAACAAATTTTAATGGATCAGAGTTTAATTGCCGGTGTTGGCAATATTTATTGCGATGAAAGCTGTTTTGGTGGGAGAATTTTGCCCACCCGGATTGTTAATACTCTAAAAGAGAAAGAAATTAAATCACTTTATCGCTATCTGCCAAAAATTTTAAGATTTGCCATCGCCAAAAAAGGCACGTCAGCTAATACTTTTATCCAGCTTGACGGCAAGCCCGGCGGCATGGAGCCATATTTAAAAGTTTACGGCCGAAAAGGGGAGAAGTGTAAACGTTGCGGCGATAAAATCATGAGAATCAAACTAAACGGCCGCGGTACTCATTTTTGTCAAAATTGCCAAAAATAAAAATCCCACTAAAGTTTTAGCTTTAGCGGGACGATAATTTCCGGTAAACACGGCTTTTCAATTTACGACTTCAAAGTCTTCCATACCCCAGCCGCAGTCGCCGCGGTGCTCCCAAAGATTAAAGGTTTTTTTCTGATTAGTGCGGATGGCAACTGAGGTTTTAGAAAAGGCAGCTACTTCGGCTTCTTGTAGATCAAGACGATTAAACCTTTTTATTAATGAGTCAACTAATGAAACCTTTGTTCCAAATGTTACCCTGCCTTTTTTTAGCGCTTCATTGAGTTTCATTGATGTTCCCTCCTTTCATCAAATACTATACATATAGCTTATATCAGATTCAAAAAATAAGTCAAGCCAACGCCTAAAATCACCCCGCCCAGAACTTCAATGGCGTTATGCCCCATTCGTTCACGAAAACGGGGCATATTTTTTCTTTCTTCTTTCGGCAATTTATTTATCAAATGATTAAGAATTTTTCCTTGCTTGCCTAAAAAGTTTCTAAAACCCAAAGCGTCGCGGACAATCAAAAAGCTAAAGACAAAAGCCACGGCAAAAATCGGCGAACTGAGATTTTGGCGCAAGCCGATTAAAGTGGCAATGGAGACGGCAAAAGCGGTGTGCGAAGAAGGAAAGCCGCCGTAAGTTTCATATAAATTTTTTAAATCAAAATTGCCTTTAATTCCGTCAGTTAGGAGTTTTAAGACTTGGCTGGTAATTCCGACAATTATTGGTATAATAAGATAAGAGTAATCCATATAATTTAAATTTCTAATTTCTAATGACCAATTTCTAAATAATGGAAATTTTTTATTCAATTATCGCGGGGGTGATCCAGGGCTTAACTGAATTTTTGCCGATTTCCAGCTCCGGCCATTTAGTCGTGTTGCATGATTTTTTGCAATTTGATTTTATTGATAATTTGGCTTTTGACGTGATTTTGCATTTAGGTACGTTAATGGCGCTGCTTTTGTTTTTTTGGCAAGATATTTTAAAATATTTTTTGGCTTTTTGGCGGAGTTTTTTTCATTGGGAATTAAATTCCAATTTAGAACAGAGATTAGCTTGGTATTTAATTTTGGCCAATATTCCGGCGGCTTTGGTCGGATTTTTTTGGGAAGATCTGATTGAAAATGTTTTCCGCCAGACTTGGATTGTCGCTTTAATGTTAATAATTATCGGCTTGATTTTATATTTGGCTGATTATTATTTAACCGGTACTCGCCGTTTCAGTCAAATCAACATCAAAGACTCGTTAATTATCGGTTTAGCCCAAGCGCTTGCTTTAATTCCGGGAGCTTCGCGTTCCGGCATTACTATTATAGCAGGTTTAAGCCAAAAATTAAATCGCGAAGCCGCGGCGCGGTTTTCATTTTTACTTTCCATTCCCATTATTTTTGCCGCGGGAATAAAAAAAGTTAGTGATCTACTAGTTGAACGATCAAACGATTTAAATTATTCAATTTTACTTCTAGGTTTTTTCGCCTCAGCGATCGCCGGTTATTTTTGCATTAAATACTTTTTGCGATTTTTACAGAATCATTCATTGAGGATATTTGCTTATTACCGAATAATTTTGGGAATAGTGATTTTGATAATTTTATTTTTTTAGACCCCTCTCCCTTTATCCCTCTCCCCTTAATAAGGGGAGAGGGGAGGGTGAGGGGATAAGTTAATTTAAGCCATGGATGAGCTAATCCAACAATTAATAAATGAGGGATATTTAAAGACGCCGGCGATTATTGACGCTTTTTATAAAATTAAGAGGCGGGATTTTTTGCCGCCGGATTTGGCAGGTGAAGATGCGATTAACGCGCCTTTGCCGATTGGTCATGGCCAAACCATTTCCCAGCCTCTAACGGTGGCGTTTATGCTGGAGCTGTTAAAACCAGAAACCGGCCAAAAAATTTTAGACATTGGTTCTGGTTCAGGCTGGACCACCGCGCTTTTGGCCGAAATCGTCGGGCCAAAAGGCAAAGTCTATGGATTAGAGCGAGTGGCTGACTTAAAAGAATTTGGCGAAAAGAATTTGGCCAAATACAATTTTTCCAACGTGGAATTTTTTTGTCGCGACGGTACCAAGGGTTTAACGGAATTTGCGCTGTTTGACCGGATTTTAGTCGGCGCCGCCGCCTTTGAAGTACCTAAAAATTTAAAAGACCAATTAAATCTTGGCGGCCGCTTGGTTATTCCAACCGAAGAACAAGACATTAAATTAATTGAAAAAATCGGTAAAGATAAATTCAAAGAAGTAAGTTATCCGGGATTTGTCTTTGTGCCATTAATTGAAAATTAAATTATGAAAGCGATTATTCTTGCCGGTGGGGAGGGGACGCGGCTCCGGCCGCTCACGTATCAAATGCCAAAAGCCATGATTCCGGTTCAGGGCAGAACTTTGACCGAACACGTTTTTAATATTTACAAAAAAATTGGAGTAACCGAAATTTATTTATCCGTTGCTTATTTGGCGGACAAAATGATTGATTATTTTGGCAATGGGAAAAAGTTTGGTTTAAAAATTAATTATTTAAAAGAAGAAAATCCGCGCGGTACCGCCGGGCCGCTATTAATTTTAAAAGAAAAAGGGGAGACAGTAAAAGATAATTTTTTTATGTCCAACGGCGATAATTTATTCGCTTTGGATTTAAAAGCAATGCTTGATTTTCATCAAAAATCAGGCGGCGCGGCCACGATTGCTTTAATCGAAGTTTCCGATCCAAGTCGTTATGGCGTGGCTCGTTTAAACAATAGTCAGATTTTAGAATTCACGGAAAAGCCGAAAATACAAGAAGCGCCATCAAATTTTATCAGTTCCGGCTATTATGTTTTATCCCCGGAAATTTTTGATTACTTGCCAAACAAAGATTTCGTGATGATGGAAAAAGAGGTTTGGCCGGTGTTAGCCAAAGCCGGCAAATTATTCGGGTTTAAATCGGCGGCGCAATGGTTTGACACCGGCACGCCGCAGAGCTATCAGCAAGTGGAAAAAGAGTGGCAAGGAATTTAAATTATGTTTTTGCCTAAAAAAAAGAAATACAAAGGAAAAATTATTTTATTAGTTTTTATTTTTTTTATCGCCGCTTTATTTTATTATTGGTATAATTTATTGCCGACTGATAAAAACAATCAGCAAATAATTGAATTCAAAATTGAGCCGGGCTGGGGGAGCGCTAAAATCAGCCAGGAGCTAAAAAAATCCGGCTTAATCAGAAGTGATTTAATTTTTCAGTTTTATGCTCTGATTTCCGGGGCTAACGCCAGATTGCAAGACGGCAATTATTTTTTGAGCCAAAATTTGACTACTCCCCAAATCATTCAAATTTTAAGCCGCGGGGAAGGCGCGACTAAGGAAATTACCTTGACTTTTATTGAGGGCTGGAGTAATAAAGACTACGCCGATTATTTGGCGAAAAAAGGTTTGAGCGAGCGAAGTGATTTTTTTAACGTGATTCAGGAAAAAGCTGATTTTTGGGATCAATATGATTTTTTGCGGGAAAAGCCGAAGAATTTGGATTTGGAAGGATATCTTTTTCCGGATACTTATCGGGTTTACCGCAATGCTTCTTTGAAAGAAATTATTGAAAAAATATTAAATAATTTTGGAAAAAAATTGACTTCGGATTTGCGGTCAGAAATCAGCCGTCAGGGAAAAACCATTCATGAAATTTTGACTTTGGCTTCAATTTTGGAAAAAGAAGTCTCCTCTGATGAAGATCGAAAAAAGGTCGCCGACATTTTTTATAAACGTTTAGACGCGGGCATTGCTTTGCAGGCGGATTCAACTGTTAATTACGCCACCGGCAAAAGCACGCCTCGGGCATCAGCTGAAGATTTAAAAATTGACAGCCCTTATAACACTTATAAATATAAAGGTTTGCCGCTTGGGCCGATTAATAATCCGGGGATGTCGGCGATTTTAGCGGCAATTTACCCCGCGCCAAACCCTTATTGGTATTTTTTGACCACACCTGATGGCACGGTAATTTACAGCAAGACCTTTGACGAACACGTGAAGGCGAAGGGAAAATATTATTAATAAATTATTAATGACGAATTTCTAATTTCTAAACAAATCCCAATAACTAATGACAAAATGACCAAAACTAATTGGGCATTGGGTGATTAGACATTGATTAGAAATTAGGAATTAGAAATTTTTTATTTTATGTTCAAAAAAACCTTAGTCATGTCCCTTGGCGGTTCATTAATCGCCCCGGACGACTTAGATTTAAATTTTCTAAAAAAATTTAGAAAATTAATTTTGGATTATGTTAAAAAAGGCAATCGTGTGGTTTTAATTTGCGGCGGCGGCAACACTTCAAGAAATTACCAAAAAGCCGCTAAGGCAATTAATCAAAAATCGACCAGCAGTGACTTGGATTGGGTGGGCATTGCCGCCACCAAGCTCAATGCGGAGTTAGTCAGCGCGATTTTTGGCGATTTAGCGATGGAAAGCATTTTGAGTGATCCCTCAAAGCCAGTTAAAACTAAGAGACTCATTATCGTTGGCGCTGGCTTTAAACCCGGCTCCTCATCTGATAAAGACGCGGTTTTGGCGGCTAGGACTTTTGGCGCCAAAACTGTCATTAATCTTTCTAATATCACTTATGTTTATAATAAGGATCCAAGAAAGTTTAAGGACGCCAAGCCGCAGAAAAAAATGACTTGGTCGGTGTTTCGAAAAATTGTGGGCAACAAATACGTTCCCGGCGCTCACTGGCCGTTTGATCCGGTGGCCAGCAAATTAGCCCAAAAATGGCGTTTAAATTTAGTGGTGATGAAAGGCAGTGACGTGTCAAACTTAAAAAATTTCTTGTCTGGAAAAAAATTCAAAGGCACAATTATAAATTAAAGTAAAAGATCTCATATTGAGATGGGTATTGACAGTTTTTTTGTTTTCTGCTAATCTTCATTTTACCTTTAGACTTAGTACACTAAAGGTTTTTTATTCGCCGAATTTTTCGGTAGGGAGTGGTCACAAACAGTAAAGTAGGCAACAGGAGGAGGATCAAAGATGTCAAAGCAGGAAGATGTAATGTTGGGAGTACCCCCAGGCCCAGTTGTCGTGGTTTATCTTGACGACGGCAGCACGCGGCGTGTCCAGGTTTGGGCGCGTCAGAAAGATACTTTTTCAGGCATTATTCTGGGCGAGGGAGAAGAGCCCCGGCAAATCAGGAGGGGTGAATCGGTGCGTTGCTTTAAGGCTTGCAATATCAATCTTGCTCAAGAAGTTTCTCGGCCGTGCGCCCATTTGACAGGCGATCGTCAGATAGATCGGCTGGCTTTGGTGGCGGTTTAGGTGCCGCACGCTCATTGTTTATTTGGGAGAAAAGTAGAAGCTTTTCTCCCTTTTTTTAATATTTGACCCCGCACCTTTTAGATATTGCGCTTCGCGCTTTAGATAATTTAGTGAAAATGCTTTATCAATATTAATCTTTTTTTAATTTGCGATAGATGGCCAAATCATCAAAAATATATCTAAAAGGTGCGGGGTTTGACATTTTTTTGAAAATTGATATACTAATTAAGTAAATAACCACAGACCGTCTGGGTCCCGCGTCCGCGGGATTAAATTAGATAGAATCTATCCCAGCGCAGGTTGATTCAGCTTTTAACTTATAAAAGTCTGTGGTTTAAACCGCAGTTTTTTATTTTATGGCTAAAACCAAGCAACAAAAAGAATTAACCATCAGTGATTTGGTGGAAAAAATTAAAAAATCCAAGTCTTTGGTTTTTATTAATTTTGAAAAATTAAAAGTCAAAGACATTGAAGTTTTCAGAAAAAAATGCCGGCTGGAAAATTTGGATTATTTGGTGGCGAAAAAAACGCTTTTAAAATTGGCTTTCAGTAAATTAGGGGTTACGAGTGCTGATCCGAAAAGCATGGAAAAAGGCATTGCCACGGTTTTTGGCTATGAAGATGAAATCAGTCCGGCAAAAATCGTTCAGACTTTTGCCAAAGATCATGAATCAATGTATTCAGTCGGCGGCCTGATTAACGGCGTTTATTTTGATCACGAAAGAATTGTCGCCTTGGCCAAATTGCCTTCCAAACTGGAATTATTGGCAAAAGTCGTGGGCAGCATTCAAGCGCCGGTTTCCGGCTTGGTCAATGTTTTAGCTGGCAATTTGCGCGGTTTAGTCTATGTTTTAAACTCAATTCAAAAATCAAAAAATAACAATTAATTTTTTTTAGAAAGGAAAATTATTATGTCAGACGAAAAAAAGATCGTGGAGATTCCGGAAAAATTCAAAAGTTTAGTTGAATCCATTGAAAAGTTATCAGTTTTGGATTTAGCCGAACTGGTAAAAATTCTGGAAAATAAATTCGGCGTTTCCGCCGCCGCGCCAGTGGCAGTTGCCGCCGTGGGTGCCACCAGTGCGCCAGCCGCTGAAGAAAAAACTTCTT
>DATDWV010000080.1:0-3481 GCA_035289505.1 Patescibacteria group bacterium
ATATTAATATTTTACCATAAAAAAAGCGGGTTCAGCGAATGATTACCGAACCCGAATACGAAACGAAAGGACAAATGGTGAGCTAAAACGCCCGGTGGCTGCAGTGCCGCCGTTGCAGACGGTGCAAAGACAATCGGCGAATCGCCTCTTGGCGATTGTTATTGCGATGTCGAGTTCGACCAGTTAACGGCGATCGATCCTCTTCAGGTTCGAAAACTGAATCGTCGACGCCGCCGACTCCCGGCTTTTTTTCCACTGCCAAATCCACACCATTTGTTCTTCCGTTCGTCGTCATAATGATCTCCTCCTACGATGCTGTCTGTTTTCTGAAAAAATGAATTACGATAAGGAAAAACTTCTTTTCGACTAACACCTTTCACGTCGTCACTCAAAATCACTACGATTCTTCTCATTTCGTCTGTCTTTCTCCTTTCAATGTTTATTGGTGAATAACTGCCAGTGAAGTTGCCGCGTCCTAAAACCAGCCACGGCTGTTAGGGGCAAAACCCTGCCTTCCTGAAGCAGGCGCGACGCATCTCTCGCCAAAGCCGATTCTTTACTTTGGCAAGAAAACCAAATCTCTTGAATCTTTTCCCGATCAACCATTGACAATTCAACTTTTGCCGACGCCGCTGACATTCCTGCACCCCTCCTTTCTATATATATTTTTATTGCTTGTCAAATTGCGGAATAATCCAACTTAGCACTTTTGCCAAAAAAAGTCAATGGTTAAAATTCCAATCATTAAATTGTCATTGCGAGCGATCCAGCCGTTAGCAAACGGCTGGAGAGCGAAGCAATCTAGATTGCTTCGTCGTCGTCACCCTTCGACAAGCTCAGGGTGACATCCTCCTCGCAATGACGCGAGATTTTAGGTTTGATGCTTTATAAAAATTTTAATTTCCGCGTTTTAATTTCTTTTCTTCTTCCAAAATCGCCAGTGTCGTTTTAATCACTGTATCCGGATTAAGCGAGATCGTATCAATGCCCTGCTTCACCAAAAATCGGGCAAAGTCGGGAAAGTCTGACGGCGCCTGGCCGCAAATGCCGATTTTCCGATTTTTCTTTTTGGCGATTTTTATAATTTGAGCGATTAACTTTTTGACTGATTCATTTCTTTCGTCATAAATATGAGAAACCAGTTCGGAATCGCGATCCACGCCTAAAACCAATTGCGTCAAATCATTTGAACCAATGGAAAATCCGTCAAAAATTTCCGCGAATTCTTCGCCCAAAATGACATTAGACGGAATCTCGCACATCACGTAAAATTCCAGTCCGTCTTTGCCGCGCTTTAATCCGGCCTTTTCCATAATCGCGATTACTTTTTTGCCTTCTTCCACCGTGCGGCAAAAAGGCACCATCACGTTGATATTTTTTAAGCCCATAACCTCGCGCGCTTTCAAAAACGCTTTGCATTCCAATAAAAATGCCGCCTGATAATTTGCTGAATAATAACGCGCCGCGCCGCGCCAGCCGATCATTGGATTGGCTTCTTTGGGCTCAAACTCTTTGCCGCCGATTAAATTGGCGTATTCATTAGTTTTAAAATCTGACAAGCGAAAAATTACTTCTTTGGGGTAAAACGCCGCGGCAATCTGCGCGATACCTTCGGCTAATTTATCAACAAAATATTCGGATTTATTTTTGTAACCAAAAGTCAGTTCACTGATTTTTTTCTTGGCTTTTTTGTCTTTTAATTTATGAAAATTAATCAACGCCAACGGATGGACTTTGATTTGATTGGCGATAATGAATTCTTCGCGCGCCAAACCCACGCCGTCATTGGGAATAAACGAAGAAGCAAAAGCAATATCCGGCTGGCCGATATTAAGCATGATTTTGGTTTTGGGGCGCTTGATTTTTTTCAAATTAGTTTTCTTGATTTTGTAAGGCAAGATCCCGTCATAGACATGGCCGATTTCGCCTTCATTGCAAGAAATCGTGATTTCTTGGCCGGACTTAATTTTTTTGGTCGCCTGAGCGGTTCCGACAATACAAGGAATGCCTAATTCGCGCGAGACAATGGCCGCGTGGCAAGTCCGGCCGCCTTGATTAGTGACAATGCCGGAAGCGATTTTCATAATCGGCTCCCAATCCGGATCAGTCATATCCGTCACTAAAACTTCACCGGCCTTGAATTGATTGATTTTTTTCGCATCCATTATGAGATTGGCCTTGCCGCTGCCGATTTTCGCGCCCACCGGCGAACCCGAAACGATAATCTTGCTTTTTTTCTCCAAAATATATTCTTCCAACACTTGGCTTGATTTAAGCGCTTGAACGGTTTCCGGCCGGGCCTGAACAATAAAAAGTTTTTTTGTCCGGCCGTCTTTGGCCCATTCAATATCCATTGGCTTGCCGTAATGGTCTTCAATTAAAATTCCCCAATTCGCCAATTGCAAAATTTCTTTATCGGACAAAACATATTTTTGCCGCTGGGTTTGCGGCGTTTTAATGTTTCTGGTATCTTTTCCCGCGCCTTGAGCATAAATCATTTTTATTTCTTTGCTGCCTAACTTTTTGGAAATTATCGGCTTATACCCTTCTTCTAATGTCGGCTTAAAAACATAAAATTCGTCGGGCGTGACTTTGCCCTGAACGATATTTTCGCCCAAACCCCAAGAACCGTTAATTAAAATCGTGCCGCGAAAACCGGTTTCCGTGTCAATCGTAAACATCACCCCGGAGCTCGCCAAATCAGAGCGCACCATTTTTTGCACGCCTACGGAAAGCCCGATTTTGAAATGGTCAAAACCTTTGTCTTGGCGGTATGAAATGGCGCGATTGGTAAAAAGCGAAGCAAAACATTTTTGGCAGGCGATTAATAAATCTTTTTCGCCTCGGATATTCAAATAAGTTTCCTGCTGGCCGGCAAAAGACGCGTCCGGCAAATCTTCGGCGGTAGCGGAAGAGCGCACGGCCACATCCACCCGAGCATGGTATTGGCTTTCCAATTTTTTGTAAGCATTGATAATTTGCTGGGCCAAATCTTTAGGCATTTCTGCCGCTAAAATCAATTGCCGCATCGCCAAGCCATGCGCCTGCAAATTATTCAAGTCTTTGGTGTTTAAATCAGACAAAATTTTAATGATTTTTCGGCGAATGCCGGTTTTTTTCAAAAAATAAAAATAGGCCTGCGCGGTGACGGCAAAGCCATTGGGCACATTAACCCCCTGCGGATCAAGTTTTTGATACATTTCCCCTAAAGACGCGTTTTTGCCGCCGACTTTGGGAATATCTTTAATCGTAATTTCCGAAAACCAGTAAATGAATTTTTTGGGAAGAAAAATCATATGATTTCCACTTTGACTAAATTGGTTTTGCCTAAAAAGCCAAAAGGATGGCCCGCGGCAATGACAATAATATCCACTGGTTTAACTAATTTTTTGGCTAAAAGCATTTTTTTAATTTTGCCAATTAAATCATTGAAATTGGAAACAAAGGGCAAATGATATGGCTGAACTCCCCAGCTTAAACA
>DATDWV010000081.1:0-4569 GCA_035289505.1 Patescibacteria group bacterium
AACTTTTATTAAGTTATTTATTTAATTATAACAAAAAACGCCTTTTTGCTATTGTCAGGTACGAACGTGATGTATAATTTCGCTAAATTTTATGCGGCTATGAGCTGGAGGGGGACAGAAATTGGTATAATAAACCAAGAATCATTAAAACCAAAAAGACAATACCCCATGGCTTCCATTTATTTTGAGAAGCGTTAAATTTTTCTATACTTTCCCATTTTTGCGACCGCCAAGCCCATTCGTTTCCTTTTAATCCCAACACGATAACCATAATTATATTAATCAAAGGGATAATAGACAGCAAAGATATCCAAACTCCGTGCCAAACACCCCAAATCCAAGTTAAGCCAGCTGCACCCCAATTCCAACCCTTGATTTCTTCCGGCACGATTGAATTTTTACCATTCCCCGACCTATCGTCAAAAACTCCTGACACTAATTCTTTTTTGTTAAGAAAAACTATACCTAATGGAATCCCAATCAGAATACCGATAATGGATAAGATGCCAATAAATCCTAAGATTACATTAATAATATTTAGTACTCCAGAACCAATTTCATTTGCCGGAGTATTTGCAGATTCTTCAACTGATAAACCATACATTTGAGCTACGACAAAGGTAGCAACGGCGTAAGCAATAAAAACAAAGACCAAACATATAAATGGTCCGATTATTAAGGCTAGGCCCTTCTTTTTGTTTTTTGCCGAAACGGCATAATTTGTGCCGCCTCCTTGACTTGGCTGTTGTTGCTCCATAGATTTTTGATTATTTATTAAAATTTTACTTCCGGTAAAACTTGGCGGCTTCTTCGGGCGAAACCGGATTAATAATTAAGCCCGAACCGATCTCCACCCCCGCCCAGACACTGCCGCGCGGCGTGATTTTCATGTAAAGATGCTGGTCCGTGTCGCGAATCACTTGATGAAAATAATAATTGTAAGGCAATTCCAGCAAATTTATTTTTTTTAAAATCTTTTTTAAAAATTCGGCAAAACTTTGGCGCTCGCTTTGGTTAAGCATGCCGATATTGTCCAAATGACGCTTGGGCACAAGCCAAACTTCATAGTTATGCATCGGCGCCCAGGGGCAAAAAGCAATCATATTTTTATCTTCAAACACCCGCCTCGGGCCTCGCCGCTCTTTTTTAATCACATTGCAATAAATGCAGCCCCCGGTTTTTAAGCGATAGGCGTGAACACGCTGGGACTTGTCTTTTAAGTGCGGCGGCAGAAATTCCGTGGCAAAAATTTGGGAATGCGCGTGCTGAAGCGAGGCGCCGGCTTTGCCGCCGTTATTTTTGAAAATTAAAATATATTCAATTTTTTTGTCGCGCGAAATTAATTCGGTTCGCTGCGCGTAAATTTTTAAAATCTCAACTAAGCGGTTGGTGGGCAAGTCTTCAATTTCTTCAATGTGATCTGGGGTTTCAATCACGACTTCTTGATGGCCATAGGCCTTGGCGTTATTGGGGCTGACGGTCGGGAATTTATTGGCAATGACTTTAATCGCCCAAGGTTCATTTTTTTGTTTACTTTCTTTAATTGTGGCTAAAGTTTTGTTATTTTTGCCCACTTGAACCGGACAAAAAACGCAATTGGCTTGCGGCACGGCTTTCACCCGTTCCGGGCGCTCCAAATCGTGCGGCCTTAAATCCCGCTTGGGTGAGATAATCACGTATTTTTCCTGGATGTAGTCTTTTCTAATTTCTGATTTTGGCATAACGTTTAATCAATTAAATTTGTTTTTAAGAGAATGCGCGCAGCAGATGGCCGCGGCCAAGGCGTCAGCCGCGTCATCAGGTTTGGGTATTTCCTTTAAACCTAAAATAACTTTAACCATTTGCTGAACTTGATTTTTTGAGGCCCGGCCATAGGAAGTTAAAGCCAATTTAATTTCCAGCGGCGTAAATTCGTGCAAGGCAAGCTGATTTTTACCAATCGCGAGCAAGGCCACGCCGCGCGCCTGACCCACGGCTAAAGCGGTTTTAACATTTTTGGCAAAAAACAATTTTTCCACGCCCGCAATCGTTGGGGCGTACTTTTTGATTAATTTGTCTAAGGCCTGATAAATTTGGTTTAACCTCACTTGATTATCAGTTTTTGCTTTGGTTTTAATGCTGCCGAAGTCCAGCGCCCGAAGCTGGCTGCCTTTTTTCATAATAACACCAAAACCCGTATCCGCTAAACCCGGGTCTACGCCTAAGATTATTAAGCTTTTAGCCTTTAGCGCATATTTTATAGGTTTCTTACTGCTTGCCATTGGCTAAATCTCCGCGTTAGTGTAATAATTATTAACGTCTTCATCGTCATCAAGCTCAGAAAAAAGTTTTTCCAGCTGATTTTTAGTTTCATTGTCAACCGCTTTTTTTTCTTTGGCCATCTGCTCAATCTCCGCGTATTCCGCTTTAATTCCTTTTTGCTCCAAAAAATCTTTAATCATTTTTAAATCATTGGGCGCGGTATAGACAACAACGCCATCCGCGTTTTTAACAATATCTTGAGCGCCGGCATCAATTAAGGCTAGTTCAAGGGATTCATTGATCTGGTTAATTCTAATCACCCCCCGATTTTCAAAAATCCAACTCACGCTATTTGGCCCGCCTAAATTTCCGCCGTATTTGGCCAAGACATGTTTTATGTTAGAGCTTGTGCGATTGCGATTATCAGTTAAGCATTCAATAATTAGCGCAACCCCGTTTGGGCCAAAACCCTCGTAATTAACCGCTTCAATTTTGCCTTCACCTGATTCGCCCAAGCCGCGCTTGATTGCCCGCTCAATGTTTTCTTTGGGCAAATTGGCGGCTTTGGCTTGGTCAACGGCTAAACGTAATTTAAAATTAGCGGTCGGATCCGGACCGCCTAAGCGCGCGGCCACGGAAATCACTTTACCCAATTTAGTAAATAAAGCGCCGCGCTTGGCATCGGCGGTACCTTTTTGGCGATGAATTTGAGCCCACTTGCTGTGGCCAGACATTTTAGAAATTAGTCATTAGAAATTAGGAACTTACTATTTTATTTTAACAGATTTCGTCGATTTTTTCAATGGCAAAACCATAAATTATGTGTTATAATTAAAGATATGCACCTCTTAGACGATTTAAAAAAAATCAAAAAACTTGACCCCAAATTAGTTTTAGAATCAATTGAATTATTAGGCGAACAATTTAATCAAGCCTGGCTGGAGGCAAAAAAAATTAAAATGCCCGCTGGCGCCAAAACTGCAAGGCAGATTTTGCTTAACGGCATGGGCGGTTCGGCGCTCGGCGCTCATCTCATTGCCTCGCTTTTAACCAAAAATTTGGCCAAGCCTTTTACGATTATTAATAGTTATCAGGTGCCGGGCTGGGTTAGCCAAGATACGCTTTATTTTATTTTTAGCTATTCCGGGGACACGGAAGAACCCTTGCATTCAATTAGTCAGGCAAAAAAACAGAAGGCAAGAATTTTTGGCTTTGCTTCAGGCGGAAAATTAGCTGATTTGATTAAAAAAGGGGAAATTCCGGGGCTGATTTTTCAGCCGATTTTTAACCCTTCAGGCGCGCCGCGATTGGGTATCGGCTATTCCTTGGGCTTGCTTTTAGGCGCTTTTTGCCAGCTGGGTTTAACAAAGATTGCTGAATCAGAGATTAAAACTATTCAAAAAAATTTAAAAAATTGGCGAAAAGATTTTGGCACAGAGCAGCCGCTGGCGAAAAATCAGGCGAAAAAATTAGCTCAAAAACTGATGGGCAAAATTCCGATTGTGGTGGCCGCTGAATTTTTGGCTGGTAACGCCCATGTTCTGGCTAATCAATTCAACGAGACCGCGAAAACTTTTTCCACTTATTTTTTAATTTCCGAGCTTAATCACCACTTGCTTGACGGCTTAAACTTTCCCAAAATTAAACCGTCAGTTTTACATTTTATATTTTTAAACTCAAACTTGTATTTGCGCCGAAATCGTTTTCGCTTGAATTTGACCCAAGAGATTTTAGCGAAAAATAAAGTTAAATCCGACGCCTATCAGTTGAAAAGCGCTAATTCGTTAAATCAGATTTTTGAAGCTTTGGTTTTTGGTTCTTACGCCAGCTATTACTTGGCGATTTTAAATGGGGTTAGTCCGATAAAAATTCCTTGGGTTGGTTTATTGAAGAGTAAATTGAAAAAATTCAATTAGGCTATGAGCTTTTTAGGGGAAATAATTAATTTTTTTGAAAAACGAAACTGGCTTTCGTTTTTTTTAATTTTTATTATCAGCGCGAGCTTGTTTGGCTATCTGGCCAGCGATCAAACTTTTGTGGACCCCGATTCTTTTTATCACGCGAAAATGGCGCAATTGCTTTGGGAAAAAGGAGCGATCACATCTTTTCCTTGGCTTTCGGCCACTACCTTGCAGTATAAATTTGCCGATCATCATTTTTTGTATCATTTGGCTTTAATCCCTTTTGTTAAAATTTTTCCAGCGCCTTGGGGCTTAAAAATCGCGACTGTTCTTTTTGCCAGCTTCGCGATTTTAGCGATTTATTGGTTTTTGCGGCAATTAAAAATACCAGGCAGTTTTTGGTATATTTTATTTTTATTGACGATTA
>DATDWV010000082.1:0-4099 GCA_035289505.1 Patescibacteria group bacterium
CGGCCCCGGCTTTAATAAGATCAGCCGCGGCTTGGCCGGTGGCCACATTGCCGCCGATTAAAATCACTTTTTTGCCGATTATTTTTTTTAAAATCTTAATGGTTTGCATCACCTTGTAATAATGGCCATGGGCCACGTCAATGACAATTACGTCCGCGCCAGCCGCGGTTAAAATTTCGGCGCGCTTAATCGCTTCATCGCCGATGGCAATCGCGGCGCCGCAAAGCAATTTTTTTCCGCCAGAGGCGGACCCGCCTTTGGCGGGGGCTCTCTTGACTTTTTTGATTTCCGCGGCTTGCTCTTTAGGCGAATTATTTTTATGAATCACGCCTAAACCGCCGGCTTGGCCAAGAACAATCGCCATTTCACTTTCTGTGACCGTGTCCATGGCCGCGGAAAGCAGGGGAATAGCCAATTTGATTTTTGGCGTTAAAAAAACAGCGGTGTCAACTTTACTGGGCGAGACCTCGGATTTTTGGGGCACGAGTAAAACGTCGTCAAAAGTAAGCGCTTCTTTCATATTTTCTTTATCATACAAAAAATTTAGGATATAATCAATTTATCGTTCTCTTCCCATATCAAATGTGCCAGCCCTAAGATAGTTCAATGAAGATTTAAAACCGAAAGCCAAGTTGTTCCCTCTCCGAAAACGGAGAGGGTTAGGGTGAGGTTACAGACTACATTACCTCACCTCTGTCTCCCCCCCCCCTTTAGGAGAGGAGAACTAGTTCATGAGTACTCAACTAATAAATAAAGTAAATGATTTAAAGATGAAAATGTCGCATTTCTATCTAGAATAAAACGTTTATGAACAATAATTTTAATCAGCCGCTAAATTGGTTATGGCTTATTTTAGTTTTAGCCGCAATTTTTCGGTTTTTTTCCTTGGGTCAAGCTGATGTGATTGGCGACGAAAGCACATACAGCTTTCGCGCCCTGGGTTATTTGGACTATTTTGCCGAAACTCAATCTACGCCGATTAGTTGGTTTGTCTCGCCTCCTTGGTGGACGAAATTTTCTTTTCACGATCATCCGCCTCTAAATTTTTTGCTTAATTTTTTGGTTTTAAATTTTTTTGGGCCCACGGCTTGGGCAATCAGAATTGTTTCCGCGCTGGCCGGCGTTATTTCGGTTTGGTTAATTTATCTAATCGGCAAAAAAATATTTAATGAGCAAATTGGGCTAATAGCCGCTTTGATTTTAGCGGTAAATAATTTTATGGTTTGGCTGAGCCGAATTGGGTTGCAGGAATCATTATTAATTAGTTTAATTTTGGCCAGTTTTTATTTTTTTATCCTCGCCCTAGAAAAACAAAAATTTTTATCTTTGGCCTTTTTGTTTTTTGGTCTTAGTTTTTTGACTAAATACACGGCGATTTTTATTTTGCCCATTTATTTGTTAGTGATAATTTTTAAAAAACGAGAATGGCTGAAAAGCCAGCAATTTTATTTAAGTGTTTTGCTGTTTTTTTTGATTATTTCGCCGATAATAATTTATAATTTTTTTCTATGGCAAAGCCGCACTCACTTTGATTTGCAGTTATCTTATCTTTTTGGTTTAACCGATAAAGTGCCGGGTTGGCAGGAATTACCCGGAAAATCTGATTTGCCAATTTGGCAGCGCTTCATTCAATTACCCATATCTTTTATTTTTTATTTATCGCCTCTGTTTTTAATATTTTTAATTTTTAGCCTGGTTTATGCTGTCAGCCAATTTAAAAAAACATCAGCTAATTTCAAACTAATTTGGTTAGGTCTTTTATTTTTAGTTTTATTAATCGGTTTAGTCGGGCCGGAAAACCGCTTTTTAGTGATGTTTACGCCGTTTTTTATTTTGTTTTTATCTTATTTTTGGCACGAGATTTCAATTAAGTCTAAATTGTTTAATTTTTTACTCATTATTTTTATTGCCTTAGAAATTTTTTACACCGTTAACACTTTTTTTGTTTTAAAACCGATTAGCCCGGCGCCAATTTTTTATTCTTATGATCTGCGCCAAAGCCGGGGGAACTTCGGCTTTAATCAGTTAAATCAATATTTGAATGACGCATTAGCCGGGAAATCGCCGGCCGTGCGTTTTCAATTGAATAATGCTTACTTAGAAAAAAGAGTTAGCAACTATTTAGACAAACAAACTGGCCAAGACGCTAAAATTCTTTTAATTTTTGATCATAATATTAAAGACGGGCCTGATGTTTGGTATTTATGGCGCTGGCAATTTTACGAGGGCTGGCCGGTGGTGACCGCGGATCAATTTTTAAGTGAATTAAAAAATAACGGCCAAAATTATTATTTAGACGCCGGCTTTAACAATTTTTATTTTATTCAGCCGACCGAACTGATTTTGTGGCGGCAGGCGGACAAACAAACCCAAGCCGGCGCTATTTTGGGCCAGTCGCTTTTGAAAAGCGGCATTCAGCCAAAAGAAATTCAAAATTCAGCCGGCCAAACCAGTTTCTTAGTCTATCAATTTTAGTATTCGTAGATTCGTATTATAACTATGATTAAAGCGCAAATCGCCGTTTTAGATTTCGGCTCCCAATACACCCATTTAATTACCCGCCGCATCAGGCAACTCGGCGTTTTAGCCGAAATTTTTCCGCCAATGGTTAGTTTAGATAAATTAAAAGGCGTTAAAGGTTTGATTTTATCCGGTGGACCCAGTAGCGTTTATGACCAGACCGCGGTTAAATATAATCCAAAAATTTTTGAGCTGAAAATTCCAATCCTAGGATTATGCTATGGCCACCAGCTTTTGGCGAATCATTTCGGGGGCCAAGTTGTGTCCGGCCAGACCAAAGAATACGGTTTTGCCGGCCTGAAATTAATTAATCCAAGCCCGCTTTTTTCCAAAACAAAAGAGACGCAGCAGATATGGATGAGTCATGGCGATAGCGTTAAAATTTTGCCCGCTGGCTTTAAAAAAATTGGCGAGACTTTTGATTGCCCGGTAGCGGCGATGGCAGATGAGAAAAGAAAAATTTATGGCTTGCAGTTTCATCCCGAAGTGGCGCACACTAAAGAAGGACTAAAAATTTTAGGAAATTTTTTATTTTCCATTTGCCACTGCGAAAAAAATTGGTCGCTTAATCATTATTTTGCCGAAATTGTTCGGCAAACCAAGAAAAATGTTGGCCGAAAAAACGTGTTTTTGCTGGTTTCCGGCGGCGTGGATTCGGCTGTTTGTTTCGCGCTGTTGGAAAAAGTCTTGGGCAAAAAACGGGTTTTTGGCCTGCATATTGATAATGGTTTGATGCGGCTTGATGAATCAAAAAAAGTGATTGCTGATTTAGCCAAAGCGGGTTTTGAAGATTTATATTTGTATAATGCGTCATCAATTTTTTTAAAAGCCTTGGTTTTTATGGTTGATCCGGAAGAAAAGCGGAAAATTATCGGCCGGACATTTTTAAAAATTAAAGATCAAGTGATGACGGAATTAAAGTTAAACCCGAAAAATTGGCTTTTGGGGCAAGGGACGATTTATCCGGACACAATTGAAACCGGCGGCACGAAGCACGCTGACAAAATTAAAACTCATCATAACCGAGTGGCGGAAATTTTAAAATTGATGCGTTTGGGCAGTTTAGTTGAACCAATCGCCGAACTGTATAAAGATGAAGTCAGAGCTATTGGCAAAAAAAATAATTTACCCGCCGCCCTTTTAAATCGTCATCCATTTCCCGGGCCAGGTCTGGCCATTCGGGTCTTATGCTCAACCGGTCGGGAAAAGGTTGAAAAACAAGCCTTAATTAATAAAGATTTAAAGCGCAGTGTAGGCAAAAATTTTAAGGCCATAGTTTTGCCGGTCCGCAGTGTTGGCGTTCAGGGTGACAATCGGACTTATCGTCACCCCGCGCTTATTACTGGCCCATTGGATTGGAAAAAACTTCATGATGTTTCCGTTCGAATTACTAATGAAGTTAGTTTAGTTAACCGAGTGGTTTATGGACTTTATCCCAAGCGGTTAGATTTAAAATTAAAACCCGCTTATTTAACTAAAGACCGATTGAATTTACTTCGCCGCGTGGACGATTTGGTTACGCGTGAAATTAAGTCGGCTGGACTCTATAATGCGATTTGGCAGTTTCCGGTAGTGTTGG
>DATDWV010000083.1:0-6766 GCA_035289505.1 Patescibacteria group bacterium
TGTGATTTTGAATTTGGAATTTTATAATTTTTTATGCTAGAATGAAGCCATGAAAACTGTCGCTAAAAATCTAGTTTTTTCGCAGGCGGAAATTGCCGTGCGCGATGAGATTAACGACGGATTAAAAAAAATTTTAGGCAAAAGTTTCAGCCAAAAATCAATTATAATTGATTATCCGCCAATGAGAGTGAGTGGGGATTACAGCGTCCCTTGTTTTTTTCTGGGAAAAATTTTAAAGCAATCGCCTAATGAAACCGCCAAAAATCTGGCGGCGAAATTCAAACCGAATAAATTAATCGCCCAAGCCGAAGCCGCCGGGCCCTATCTTAATTTTTTTGTCAAAAAAGAAATTTTCAATCAATCGGTTTTAACCGAAATTTTTAAAACTAAAGATAAATTCGGCAAAAATAAAATTGGCCGGGGCAAAAAAGTGATGGTGGAATATTTTTCGCCGAACACCAATAAACCTTTGACCGTGGGGCATTTGCGCAATATTTGTCTGGGTGTGAGCTTAGTTGAACTTTTAAAATTTTGCGGCTACAAAGTGATTACCGGTACTTTATTTAACGACCGGGGCATTGCCATTGCCAAAACGATTTTGGGCTATCAAAAATGGGGAAAAAACCAAACGCCCAAAGATGCCAAAATGAAGCCTGATCATTTTGTCGGCAGTTTTTACGTCAAATTTTGCCAGGAGGCAAAAAATAATCCGAAACTGGAAGACGAGGCAAAATTGGTTTTGCAAAAATGGGAAAAAAACGACAAAGAAATTTTGGCGGTTTGGCAGAAATTAACCGGCTGGGTGATTAGCGGCTTTAAAGAAACTTTAAAGCAAGTCGGCGTCGGCAATTTTGACGAGGAATATTATGAAAGCGCTTTTTATCACGCGGGCAAAGAAATCGTGGAATCCGGGCTTAAGTCCGGCGTGTTTGTCAAAAATCAAGAAGGCGTGGTTTTAGCGCCGTTGCAAAATTTCGGTTTGCCGGATAAAATTGTTTTGCGGCCGGACGACACGACGCTATATGTGACCCAGGATTTGTATTTGGCGCGATTAAAAGATCGGTATCATTTAGACCGCTCAATTTACGTGGTCGGTTCCGAACAGGATTTATATTTCAAACAGCTTTTTAAAATTTTGGAGCTTTTAGGCGTGAAAAATTCCGCGAATTATTATCATTTGTCTTATGGCATGATTCGCCTGCCATCTGGCAAAATAAAATCCCGCGAAGGCTTGGCGCCGGGCACGAGCGCGGATCAATTGTTTGATGATTTAATTGGTTTGGCCGCCAGCGAAGTGAAAAAAAGAGAAAAAGATTTATCAGTGGCAGAAATCGCCAAGCGCGCTTCCGCGATTGCCTTAGGCGCGCTAAAGTTTTATATTTTAACTGTGGACGCGAAAACGACCATGGTTTTTGAGCCGCAAAAATCAGTGGCTTTGCTCGGCCGGACCGGCCCTTATCTTCAATATGTCATTGCTCGGATTAACAGCATTTTTGCCAAACAAAATAATAAGCCGAGCGGCCGTGTTGATTTTTCCGCTTTAACCGGCGAAACCGAATTGGCTTTAATTAAAATGCTGGCACGCTTTCCTCTAATCACGGCGCAAGCCGCCGAAAATTATCAGCCTTCGCTTTTGGCTAATTTTTTGTATGACTTGGCCAAGGCTTTTAGTTCATTTTATGAACACGCCCCGGTTTTAAAAGCCGGTGTGGAAACTAAAAAAGCCAGATTACTTTTAATTTACGATGTTAAAATTGTTTTGAGTTTAGGTTTGGAGTTATTGGGTATCCCCATTTTAGAGAAGATGTGAGAAAAGCGTAATAAAAGTGAAAAATGCAAGACAACCTGAAAAAATTACAAATTCAAAATCACAAATAACAAATAAATCTCAAATCACAATATTCAAAATCCAAAACGTTAATTTTAGCCGTTTGTAATTTAAATATTTTGGATTTATAATTTATTTAGAGCCTGGTACTTGAAATTTGATGTTTTAATTTTATTTATGGCTAAGTCAAGGATTAAAATCCTAATCGTGGAAGACGAATCGTCTCTTTTGGATTTGTATTCTATGAAATTAGAACAAGCCGGCTATCAAGTGGTTAAAGCGGCAAACGGTGCCGAAGGTTTTTCTTTGGCTTCAACGGAAATTCCCAATTTAATTTTGCTTGATTTATTGATGCCAAAAGTGGATGGGTATGAGGCGTTAAAGAAATTAAAAAATAACGCCAAAACCAAAAAAATTCCGGTGATTATTTTTTCCAATTTATCGCAAAAAGATGAAATTGAAAAAGGCTTAAAACTCGGTGCCAATGATTTCATCATTAAAACCAGCGTGACGCCAACGCAGCTTGAACAAAAGGTTCAAAAGTTTTTGAATAAATACAAAAGTTAAGACGGTAAGTTCCCCTCACCCGGTCGCCTGAGGCGACCACCCTCTCCCCGCAAGCGGGGCGAGGGGTTTTAATTTAAAAAAAGCAGGCCAACCGCAGTCTCTTGTATATGCTTGTGGCATACGAGAAAGTGGTTGGCCTGTCACAACGTGACTAGCCTGAACGTACCGATGCGCGGTTACGTCTCGTTCTTGGCCGTCGCATTTCGCACGCGTTCGCTGCCGTTCGATGTTGGCCGCGGTCCGTCGCCATCTTCAGAATCATAATCAAGCCTGTTGTTGGTGCGGTTGCGCGCATTCATATATTGGTTCCCTCCTGGAGCTTAGCTCCGTTGGCGGTAAGAGAAGATCCTCACGTTGGATCCACTGTTAATAATTTAACATAAGGCAGAGGAAAAGTCAAAAAAAATTTCTCTTGCCACCTTTTTACCACCGCCAAGGGCGGGGCCCCGCCTTCTTTTAAAATAAAATTAATGTGGCGGGGAAAAGGTGGCGCCAAAAGTGCAAGCCGATGAAAAACTGAGGCGTTTTTTTAACGAAAATTGTCGCCCCTTTCCAACTTGGTCGCCTAAAGGCGACCTTCGAACAGAGGAAAGGTAAGGTAATTTGTCTCCAATTTTCTAAAAAACGCTTACGTTTTTCAAGGCTTGCGGCTTTGTTTAGCTTTTAAATCACTTAAAGATGTTCTCTGGGACGAGGGGTTAAAGTGTCATTGCGAGGATAGATCCCTCGCTTTCGCTCGGGACAGGCTCCGTAATCTCTAGATTGCTTCGGTCACTGCGTTCCCTCGCAATGACAAAAATAGGCTAAATTGTTGCCCCCAATGGTTTTCTGCCACTTTTGCCACCAAAAGTGGCATATTCATTTTAGTTAAGAAAGTATCGAATACATTTCAATTTTGATTGACTAAAGCGTTAATTTTAGTTAAAATAGTTTTATTATGGAATCAAAAATCAGCCAAAAAGAAAAAGAAATTCTAAAGTTTTGGCAAGACCATAAAATTTTTGAGAAAACCCTTGAGAAAGAAAGTCCTAAGGGCGATTTTGTTTTTTATGACGGCCCGCCGTTTGCCACGGGCACGCCGCACTACGGCCATATTGTCGCTTCTTTAATGAAAGACGTGGTGCCGCGATTTTGGACGATGAGCGGTTACCATGTTGACCGGGTTTGGGGCTGGGATTGCCACGGTTTGCCGATTGAAAATATTGTGGAAAAAGAACTGGGCTTTAAAACCAAAAAAGAAATTATTGAATTTGGCGTTGATAAATTTAACGAAGCTTGCCGCTCCAAAGTTTTAACTTTTGTTGAAGAATGGAAAAAAACCATTTTGCGCCTCGGCCGCTGGGCCGATATGGACAATGCGTACAAAACCATGGATTTGGGTTTTATGGAAAGCGTTTGGTGGGTGTTTAAAGAGCTATGGGATCAAGGCTTGATTTATCAAGATTATAAATCAATGCATATTTGTCCGCGCTGTGAAACTACTTTATCCCAGCAAGAAGTCAGCGAAGGGTATAAAGATATCAAAGATATTTCGGTGACGGTGAAATTTGAACTGGTTGATGAGCCCGGTACCTATATTTTGGCTTGGACCACCACACCCTGGACTTTGCCGGGCAATGTGGCGCTGGCTATTAGTAAAAATATAGATTATGTCAAAGTGAGACTTGGCTCGCCAAAAGATGGTTTTGATTGTATTTTGGCTAAAGCGGCTTTGCCACGAATTTTTGGCGATCGGCCTTATAAAATTATTTCTCAAATAACCCCCAAAGATTTAGTGGGTAAAAAATATAAACCGTTGTTTCCTTATTATTTAAAGAGCAATTTAGAAAATAAAAATAATCTTTACGCGATTCAAGCCGCGGATTTTGTCGCTACCGACGAAGGCACGGGTATTGTTCATATTGCCCCGGCGTTTGGCCAAGATGATTTGGATTTAGGCAAACAAAAGAGTCTGCCGTTTATTCAAAATGTGACTACGTCTGGCCAGTTTACTAACGATGTTAAGGATTTCGCCGAATTAAACGTTAAGCCGATTGATGATCCAAAAGCCACGGACAAAAAAATTATTGAATATTTGAAAAATAAAAATTTGCTTTTTTCCAGTGATGAATATCTTCATAGCTATCCACACTGCTGGCGCTGTGATACGCCGTTAATTAATTACGCGACCAGCTCTTGGTTTGTTAATGTCACCAAAATAAAAACCAAAGTAATCAGATTGGCGAAAAAAATCAATTGGTCGCCGGCGCATATCAAAGAAGGCCGGTTTGGCAAATGGCTGGACGGCGCCAAAGATTGGTCAATTTCGCGCCAGCGATTTTGGGCAAGCGTGATGCCGATTTGGGTTTGCGCCAAATGCGAAGAGAAAAAAGTTTTCGGCAAAATTTTAGATTTGGAAAAAACAAGCGGTCAAAAAATAACTGACTTGCATAAACATATTATTGATAAAATCGTTTTTCCTTGTTCAAAATGCGGCGGGGAAACGCGCCGCGTCCCCGATGTTTTGGACACCTGGTTTGATTCCGGCTCCATGCCTTATGCCCAGCGGCATTATCCATTTGAAAATAAAAATAAACTGGAGAAAAATTTCCCCGCGGAATTTATCGCCGAAGGCGTGGATCAAACGCGCGCTTGGTTTTATTATTTGCATTTAATTGGCACTGTTATTAAAAATAAACCGGCTTTTAAAAACGTAATTGTTAACGGCATTGTCTTAGCCGAAAACGGCAAGAAAATGTCAAAAAAATTGAATAATTATCCGGACCCGAATTTAGTGATGGAAAAATACGGCGCTGACGCGTTGCGCTATTATTTATTGACTTCGCCGGTAATGGAAGCGGAAACTTTGAATTTTTCGGAAATTGGAGTCAAAGAATCTTTACAAAAAGTGATAATGTTAGTTGATAATGTTTTAAGTTTTTATCAGCTTTATCAGACTGAAAAGCTATCAGTTAAAAGTTATCAGCTAAAAGCTATAAACATTTTAGACCAATGGATTTTAGCCAAACTAAATTTATTAATTCAAGAAATAACTGATGCCATGGAAAATTATGATTTGATTAAAGCCGGCCGGCCGTTTGGCAAATTCATTAACGAACTTTCCACTTGGTATGTGAGACGCTCGCGCGAGCGGTTTAAGGCTGGCGATGAAACCGGAGTTAAGACTTTAGGTTATGTTTTATTGGAATTAAGCAAATTAATGGCGCCGTTTACGCCTTTTATCGCGGAAAACATTTATCGTGAGATTGGCGGGGAAAAAGAATCAGTTCATCTGGAAACTTGGTCTAAAGTGAATAAAAAATTGATTGACAAAAAACTTTTAGACGAAATGGAATTGGCCCGAAAAATCGTTTATGATTGTTTGACGGCGCGGGCTGAAGCTAAAATAAAAATTAGGCAACCCTTACGTTGTTATGTCACCAAAGCGGCGAAAAAATTAAATTCTGATTTGATTGAGATTATTAAAGATGAGTTAAACATTAAAGAATTAAAATTTGGCAAAACCAATCAATTGGATACGGAAATTACGGCGGAATTAAAATCAGAAGGCAATGCCCGGGAAATTATTCGCCAAATCAACCAATTGCGCAAAGAGCAGGACTTGACAATTAAAGATAAAATTGTAATATATTATAGCGGCTTAGACGAAATTTTTGAGCAATTTGCCGAAGAAATTAAGAAAGCGACGATGGCGGGGGACGTGAAAATAGGAGGAATTGAGGGCATGAAAGAGATTACGGAAGGCAGAATCGGCATTAAAAAACTTTAAAATTTATTTGTCATTGCGAGGAGCCGTCGGCTGACGGAGACGAAGCAATCTATAGAAGGGATTGCTTCGTCCCGCGGCTGCGGGACTCGCAATGACGCAGGAGGACTTATGAACATTCATCAAATCTACGATTTAGCGGTAAAAATGGGCGTTGAAAACGATTTGCGCGGGCCGGCGCAGGTCAAAAAGATTTTGGCGCGGCGCAAAAAGAAATACGAAGAAATGACGGGCAAAGCCAAAGCGCGGTTTGACAAGGAAAGCTTGACTAATCCGTTTTCCGACACCAGAATTTTTGTGGACCCCAAGCGCGAAATCAAAAAAGTCATGGCCGGAATAGATATCGGCCCGGCCGAAATTTTAGTCGCCAAAGAATTGGGCGTTGATTTAGTGATTGCTCATCATCCGATCGGTAAAGCTTTGGCGGACTTGGGCGATGTGATGCATTTACAGGCCGAAGTTTTAGCCGGCTATGGCGTGCCGATTAATATTGCCGAAGCCCTGACCAAAGAGCGGATTTCCGAAGTGGCGCGTGGCGTTTCGCCGGTGAATACTTACCGCGGCGTGGACACGGCTGAACTTTTTAACATTGGTTTAATGTGTAC
>DATDWV010000084.1:0-4104 GCA_035289505.1 Patescibacteria group bacterium
TTCGTAGATTCGTATAATTCATAATTCGTATCGTCCTATGAAACTTGAAGACTTATTTAAAATCGCGGTTGATCAAAGCGCTTCGGATTTGCATTTGATTGTCGGCATGCCGCCAGTCTTGAGAATTGACGGCAATCTTTCACCGCTCAAAGAAGAAAAACTCTCCAACAAAGAAGCGCAGGAAATAATTTACCCGATTTTAACCGAAAAACAAAAAGAGATTTTTTTAAGCCAAAAAGAATTGGATTTGTCTTATGAAATAAAAACCGGCCATCGCTTTCGCGTCAATCTCCATTGGGAAAGAGACAATATCGGCTTAGTCGCCCGCGTCATCTCCTCCAAAATTCCGGATTTAAAAGACATTGTCATGCCGGAAATCACTTATAAACTCCTGGAGTTAAAACAGGGGTTAATTTTAATTACCGGCCCCACCGGCTGCGGCAAATCAACGACGCTGGCGGCCATGATTAATTATATTAATAATCAGCGTTCGGCTAATATCGTCACTTTAGAAGATCCAATTGAATTTTTATTTAAACCCAGTAAAAGCATCATTAAACAGCGCCAACTTCACACTGATATGCTTACTTTCCAAAGCGCGCTGATTCACGTGCTCCGCCAAGATCCCAATGTGATTATGGTCGGCGAGATGCGGGATTTGGAAACCATTGCCGCCACCGTTACCTTGGCCGAAACCGGACATTTGGTTTTAGCCACGCTTCACACCCATAATGCCGCCCAAACCATTGATCGCATTATTGATATTTTTCCCTCGCATCAGCAGCAGCAAATTCGGCTCCAGGTTTCCATGACTTTAAAAGCGGTTATCTCCCAGCAATTAATCCCTAAGTTTAATGGCGGCCGGGTCGCCTCCCGTGAAGTCTTAATTAATGTCCCGGCGATTTCCAACATGATTCGGGAAAATAAAATCGCGCAAATTAAAACGGTTTTACAAACCAGCGCCGAAGAGGGGATGATTACCATGGATCAGGATTTGGTTAATCTTTATAATCAAGGGGTGATTGACAAAGAAACAGCGCAATCGCACATGAGCAGCCCGGAAATGCTAAATTAAAATTTTAATAAACAAAAAACCACCTTTAATTGTAAGGTGATTTTTAATTGGGCGCAGAGGGATTCGAACCCCCGACCTTCTCCTTAAGAGGGAGCAGCTCTACCGCTGAGCTATGCGCCCGCTATGCCCTCGGTAGGATTCGAACCTACAACAACAGGTTCGAAGCCTGTTGTGATATCCATTTCACCACGAGGGCAGATTAAAAGTGATAACTCCCCCAAAATAGCACGAATTTTAAAAAAAATCAATGCTTAAATTTTAATTAATTTTTTGCTATAATTAAGTTAATATGCCTACTGACCAAGAATTGCAAAAAACTTTTTCCGTCTCTCAAGAAGGCGAGCGTCTTATTAAATTAGTGATACTCCGGGGTGTTTCTGACGTTACTTCTAACATCCGCCAAGCCGAATTAGTCAGCCAAGCCATGCTGGCTAAACTTACGGCAGACAAAAAAATTGACTGCTTAGTTGATCTGTCCGCCCTTGGCCCATCAGCCCATTATCCTTCGCCGCAGGCGCGCCAGATTTATTCAGAGATTGTCAATCAGCCCGCGCTTGATAAAATCGCGGTGGTGGCGCCACAAGGGATCTTGCGGGCGATCATGCGTTTTGTCGCGGCAAAAATGAACGGCAAAAAATCAATTGAATTTTTTAAAAATCAAACTGAAGCTTTAGCTTGGCTGCGCGGAGAAGTGGTAAACACGATTGCCGAACCAGAATGAGTTTAAAACAAAAACCGCCCCGAAAATTATCTAGGGCGTTTTTGTTTTGATTTTATAAAAATTAAGCTTTGTTTTTTAAAGCTTCTTTGAGATTTTTTCCGGCTTTAAATTTTGGCACGACAACTGAAGGAATTTCAATTTTTTCCGCCGGGTTTCTGGGATTAACCCCGATTCGGCCCTTGCGGCTGCGCGCCGAAAAAGCGCCAAAGCCGGTCAAAGTGACTTCTTGACCTTCTTTAATTTTCGTGGTAATCGTTTCAGTCAAAGAATCAATCACGTCTTCCACTTCTTTTTTAGGCAAATTAATTTTTTGACTAATGGCTTCAATTAACTCGGCTTTGTTCATTATTTTTTCTCCTTTCCCCTTCGCGGCCCTAATTTAATGAGTCGCGAATCATAAAATTTTAAGTCATTAAAACCTGTTGCAAATACAGGTGACATGACCAGTATATTATATCTTAATTTTTTTGTCCAGAGGCAAAAACGTTTTTACTTTTCCGTTTTTATTATCAATTTCCAAAAAAACCGCGTTAACCGTCACTTCGCCTTCTTCCGGAATCTCAATTTTCGGCGCCGCGCCAGTCAAAAAACTGTTAATGATCGGCTCAATTTTATCGCCAATGACAGAAACGCTGGCGCCCACCAAGCCCACATCAGTCAAATACGCGGTGCCGCCGGGCAAAATTTTCGCGTCCGCGGTTGGGACATGAGTATGCGTGCCGACAACCGCGCTCACCCGACCGTCAACGTACCAGCCAAAAGCGACTTTTTCTGAGGTCGCTTCAGCGTGAAAATCAACAATAATGCCGTTTAATTTCTCCAACTTAACTTCGTTTAAAATTTCGTCAATTTTTTTAAACGGGTTATCGGTATTTTCTTTCATGAAAACCTGACCCAGTAAATTAATCACTAAAATCCGTTTTGAGCCAACTTCAATTATTTTAAAGCCCAAGCCGGGAAAGTTAAGCGGATAATTCGCCGGCCGCAATAATTTTGTGTCTGGCGCCGATAAAACTTCCGCGGCTTCCGGCTTGGATAAAACATGGTTGCCTGAAGTTAATAAATCAACGCCGGCGGCAATGACTTCTTGATAAATTTTTTTAGTGATGCCGGCGCCATGAGCTAAATTTTCGCCATTGGCGATCACCAAATCAGGCTGATAAATTTTTTTCAATTCCGGCAAAATCGCTTTAAGCCCTTGCCGGCCGATTTTGCCGACCACGTCGCCGAAAAATAATATTTTCATAATTATCTCGCGTATTCAATCACCCGAGTTTCGCGAATGACTGTCACTTTAATTTCTCCGGGGTAGCGCAATTCCGCTTCAATTTTTTGAGTAATGTCTTTGGCTAAGTTGTGAGCGGCTAAATCGTCAATTTCTTCAGGAACGACAAAAATTCTGATTTCCCGGCCCGCGGAAATCGCGTAAGCTTTTTCCACGCCGCTAAAACTGGTGGCGACTTTTTCTAATTCTTCCAAGCGCTGGAGATATTGCTCATAAGTATCTTTACGCGCCCCGGGCCGCGCTCCGGAAATCGCGTCCGCCACTTTAACAATCACCGCTTCAATGGTTTTGGGCGAGTCTTCATGATGGCCTTTGGCGATGTAAGCGATTTCTTCCGGCATGCCGAATTTTTTTAAAATGTCATAGCCGATTTCCGGATGACCGCCTTGAATTTCATGATCAACGGCTTTGCCGATATCATGAAGCAGGCCGCCTTTTTTGGCAATGGTTAAATCCGCGCCCAGCTCCTCGGCTAATAAAAACGAAAGGTGAGCGATTTCAATGGAATGCTGCAAAATATTTTGGCCATAGCTGGTGCGGTATTTAAGCCGGCCTAAAATCTGAATTAATTTCGGATCCAATCCGGTGATGCCTAATTCGTAAACCGCGTTTTCCCCGGCTTCGCGGATTTCCACGGCCAATTCTTTTTTCGCGCTTTCAATCGCTTCTTCAATTTTGGCGGGGTGAATCCGGCCGTCCAAAATCAATTTTTCCAAAGCTTTTTTGGCGACATGGCGGCGAATCGGCGAAAAACCGGAAACCGTAATCGCCTGCGGCGTGTCGTCAACGATAATTTCCACGCCGGTTAATTTTTCAATGGCCCGGATATTTCTGCCTTCCCGACCGATAATTCGGCCTTTCATCTCATCAGAAGGCAAATCAATGGTCGTGGTCGTGCTTTCCGCTGCATGGGAAACAGCGCAGCGTTGAATCGCGATTGAAAGCATTTCTTTAGCCTTCTTATCCAGCTCTTCGGCGCCTTGATTATTAAGTTTTTTAATCCGAATCAATAAATCGTCCTTG
>DATDWV010000085.1:0-5647 GCA_035289505.1 Patescibacteria group bacterium
AACTTCTGGCAAAACTTTGAATATGTATCAGGTTTCGCAAGCCAATTTCAGCAGCGTGGTTTCAACGGGTGTTTCCGAAAATCACAGCGCTAAAATCACTAAAGTTGATTTAACTTCTCAATCAGTCACTTTAACCATTCAGTCAAATCCGGTGACAATTACTTTAGCCGTTGGCCAAAGCCAGAGTGTTGATTTAGACGGGGACGGTAAAAATGATATGAGCGTTAAACTGAAAAGTTTAGTGGTTAATAAAACGGAGCTGACTTTTACTTCTCTTTACACTTCGGTGGCTCGTTCCGGTGAATTAATCAAACTCCAATGCGCGGCTAACGCAGGGCTAAATGATCCTTGCCGAGCTGTTTATTATGTCGGCAACAACGGCAAGCGTTATGTCTTCCCCAATATCAAAACTTATAACACTTGGTATTCAGATTTTTCCACAGTCAAAATTGTCACTTCAGATGAATTGGCCAAATACCCGATTGGTGGCAATGCCACTTATCGGCCGGGCGTGAAATTGGTGAAAATAACGACAGATCCAAAAGTTTACGCGGTTGCCTCCAATGGCGCTTTGCGCTGGGTGACCACCGCGGCGATTGCTCAAGAACTTTATGGCGCCAATTGGGGAGGCCAAATTGAAGACGTGCCTGATGCTTTCTTTGTCAATTATCGAACGGGCATTGACATTGGCGCGGCCGTGGCCTACAGCAAGACCGGTGCCATGGATGTTTCGCCAAACATTAATACTGACAAAGGCCTCTAAAGACAAGATAAATTCTGATTAAAAAAGAAGATGCTTTTAACCAAGGCATCTTCTTTTAGATTGTCAAAAAATTTAATTTGAGATATAATATTAATTAGTTTAACCTCAAAAAAATGGCGGAAAATAATCAAAATTTAGATCACGCTAAATTGGAAAATTTAATCAAAGAAAATTTAATTTTGACGAAATAAAAAATTTTAATAAAACATTATTTAAGTTGAATTAATATGAAAAATCGGCAATTTATTCTTTTCACGATTTTAGTCGCTTTAGCGATTTTAGCTATAATTTTTGTCTTTTTTTATCGTTATTGGACAAATATTTCTCTAAAAGATTATTTGGCGACAATCACGATTTGCGGCAATATTTTGGATGAAAACGATTGTTTTGCCAAAGATTTTTGTGAAGGGATTTATGGCCCGACTGAATCGGATTCAAACCAACTTGATTTTAAACGATGCCAGCGTTTGCCCATCCCCGCTTTAATTGAAATTGAACAAGAAAAAAATTTATGCCAAACCACCGGCGGCCAATGGTATCGGAATAAATTAGGTAATTTTTGTCTTTGCGAGAAAGCCGGTTTAGGCAAAGTTTTTGATAAACAAAAAGGTTGCGTTGGCAAATAGATTAATCAAGTGAGAAAAGTTATTTGATTCACTTGATTAAATTTATTCACTTATTTTATGAATGAAATTATTCAAAAATTAAAAGCGCTGAAAGAAAAAATTTCTGACGCTCGGAGGCGACTTTGACCTGGCCGGTCTGAAAGCGAATATTAAAAAATTAGAAAAAGAGATGAGCCGGCCTGATTTTTGGCAAGACGCGAAAAGCGCGAAAACTATCAGTCAGAAATTGGAAAATCTTAAAAGAACGGTTTTGGATTGGCAAAGTTTACAAGATGAGGCCGAAGAAAGCTTAAGTTTTGCCTTGGAAGCGAAAAAAGAAAAAGAAACGTCGTTAGAAAAAGAATTGATAAAAGCGTTTAATCGTTTAGAAAAAAAGTTTGAGAAACTGGAGTTTCTCGTTTTATTTTTCCAAAAGTACGATTCCCATAACGCGATTTTGGCGATTCACGCCGGCACCGGCGGCGTGGAAGCCCAAGATTGGGCGGAAATGCTTTTGCGGATGTATTTGCGGTTTTGCGGAAAAAAAGGTTTTAAATCAAAAATAATTGACGAAACGCGAGGGGCGGAAGCCGGCATTAAAAGCGCGACTTTTGAAGTAACGGGGGATTACGCTTTTGGCAATTTAAAATCTGAAGCCGGGGTTCACCGACTGGTTCGAATTTCGCCTTTTGACGCGCAAAATTTGCGCCACACTTCTTTTGCTTTAGTGGAAGTGATGCCCGAATTAACCAGTAACGAAGAAATTAAGCTTAAAGATTCGGAGTTAAAAATTGAAACCATGCGCGCCGGTGGTCACGGCGGACAAAGCGTGAATACGACTGATTCGGCGGTGCGAATAACGCACTTGCCAACCGGTCTGGTGGTTAAGTGCCAAAACGAACGTTCACAACTGCAAAATAAAAATTTGGCTTTAAAACTTTTGCAAGCGAAATTGGCGGAATTAAAGCGCCAAGCCAAAGGCAAAGAAATCGCCAAAATCCGCGGCGAAGTTTTAGCCGCGGCTTGGGGTAATCAAATCCGGTCTTATGTCTTACAGCCCTATAAATTAGTCAAAGATCACCGCACGGATTTTGAAAGCCATGATCCCGAAGCGGTTTTAGACGGCGAACTTGACGATTTTAGCCAAAGTTATTTAAGATACATTAGTAAATCAAGTAAATCTAGTGAATCCAGTAAATCAAACTAGGTATTAGCTTTAATTGATTTATTGGTTTTTCTTGTCTCGCTTGATTTACTTGTTAACTTGATTTACTAAATATTATGAAAATATTAGTCACTGGTGGCGCCGGTTTTACCCCGCACCAACCTCTAAATTACAAAAGTATTTATTTTAGTATATTTAAATCTAATAAAATTTTTTATGACTAAGATGTTAGTGACAGGTGGTGCGGGGTTTATCGGCTCTCATCTCTGTCAATTTTTATTGGAAAAAGGCCACCAAGTTATCTGTTTGGATAATTTTTTCACCGGCCAAAAAAGAAATCTTGAGCCTATTTTAACTAATCATAATTTTGAGATTTTAGAACAAGACGTCACGATTCCTTTTGAAGTCAAAGTTGATCAGATTTATAATCTCGCTTGTCCGGCCTCGCCGGTTCATTACCAGAAAACGCCGATTGAAACGGTGCGGACTAATGTTTTGGGCGCGATTAATTGTTTGGAATTGGCAAAAAAATTAGGCGGAGTTAAGGTTTTACAAGCCTCCACTTCAGAAGTTTACGGGGATCCTCAAATTCATCCTCAGCCGGAAAATTATCACGGCAATGTTAATCCAATCGGCCCGCGCGCCTGCTATGATGAAGGCAAGCGCTGCGCCGAAACTTTATTTTTTGATTATCATCGCGAAGCAAAAATTCCGATTAAAGTCGTGCGAATTTTTAACACTTACGGACCGAATATGTCTTGGGACGACGGCCGGGTGGTTTCCAATTTTATCACGCAAGCTTTAAAGGGCGAGGAAATTACCATTTACGGCGAAGGCAATCAGACGCGCTCATTTTGTTATGTTGCCGATTTAGTTTTGGGTTTATATCAAATGATGGAGTCAGACGGTTGGACTGGGCCGGTTAATTTGGGCAATCCCGGCGAATTCACGGTCAAAGAATTAGCCGATAAAATTATTGGTAAAACCAAAAGTCAGAGTAAAATTGTTTATCGCCCTTTGCCGGCCGATGACCCAAAACAGCGCCGGCCGGATATCAGCTTAGCCAAAGAAAAACTGGGCTGGCAGCCAACAATTCCTTTGGCCGAGGGCTTGGATAAGACGATTGAATATTTTAAAAAAGTTTTATAAATAACTTGTCATTGCGAGCGATCCGCCAACTGGCGGAGAGCGAAGCAATCTCTGAGATTGCTTCGTCGTCCCGCGGCCGCGGGACTCCTCGCAATGACACTATGATCATATGGCTAAGATGTTAGTGACAGGTGGTGCGGGGTTTATCGGCTCAAATTTGGTTGACGATTTAATTAATAAAGGTCACCAAGTTAAAGTTTTGGATAATCTTTCCACGGGCAAAAAAGAAAATATAAATCCCAAAGCGGATTTTGTTTTGGCTGACATTACTGACTTAGAATCGATTAAGACTCATTTCAGCGGCATTGATTATGTTTTTCACGTGGCGGCTTTGCCGCGGGTTCAGCTTTCCATTGAAGACCCGATTAAAACCCATCAAATTAACATCAACGGCACTTTAAATGTTTTGTTAGCGGCGCGTGATGCCAAAATAAAGAAAGTGATTTATTCTGCTTCGTCATCGGTTTTAGGCAGTAATAAAAGACTACCAGCGCGAGAAGATTTTTTGCCAATGCCAATTAGTCCTTATGCTTTACAAAAATATGTCGGTGAGCACTATTGTCGGCTTTTTTCTTTATTATACGATTTACCGACGGTGAGTTTGCGTTATTTTAATGTCTATGGACCAAGAATGGCTTTTTCCGGCGCTTACCTAACGGTTATTGCCGCGTTTTTACAGCAAAAAAAAGAAGGTAAAAAATTAATGATTACCGGTGATGGCACGCAGACGCGAGATTTTACTTATGTTTCTGACGTCGTCTTGGCCAATATTTTGGCTATGGAAAATAAAGAGATCGGAGCCGGTGAAATTTTTAACATTGGTTGCGGTGATAACCATTCAGTTAATGAAATTGCGAAATTAATGAAAGGTGAAACGGAAAATATTCCTCCCAGAATTGAACCTCATGATGGTTTGGCCGACATTACTAAGGCTAAAGAAATTTTAGGCTGGCAGCCGAAAGTTAAAATAGAAGAGGGAATAGAAAAAACCGTAAAATGGTTTGAATCAATTTAATTATTAAATTTATCTAACATGTCTGAACAAATATTTGAGTTGATAAAAAAAGAGGGGATTAAAGTCGTTGATTTTCGTTTCGTTGATATCTTTGGCCAGTGGCAGCACTTTTCCTCGCCGGTTGAGCACGTCAAGCCTGAGGATTTTGAAGATGGGGTCGGCTTTGATGGTTCGAGCATTAAGGGCTTTAAGCCGATTGAGGAAAGCGATTTGATTTTAATGCCTGACCAAGCGACAGCTTTTATTGATCCGTTTTTTGAACAAAAAACCTTATGCGTCATTTGTGATGTCTATGAGCCCCATACGCGCGTCCCGTTTGTTTTTGATCCGCGCTTTATTGCTATTAAAGCGCAAAAATATCTTGAATCAACCGGTATTGCCAATAAAGCCTATCTTGGGCCGGAAGCGGAATTCTTTTTGTTTGATTCTATCCATTATTTTGAAGACGCCAGCGAAAGCCGCTACAAAATTGATTCAGAAGAGGCGTTTTGGAATTCCGGTATGGGCGAACGCAATCTCGCTTATAAAATTGGCGCCAAACAAGGTTATTTTCCGGTACCGCCGCATGACTCACAGCAGGATTTGCGCAGCGAAATAATGAAAAATTTAATGTCTGCTGGTATTGCTGTGGAAAAACATCACCACGAAGTCGCCACCGCCGGCCAAGCCGAAATTGATATTAAATACGACGAACTGCTTAAGCAGTCTGATAATATGGTGAAGTTTAAATACATTGTTAAAGCAACGGCGCGAAAATTTGGCAAGGTGGCGACGTTTATGCCAAAGCCAATCTTTGGTGATAATGGTTCAGGCATGCACACTCACGTTTCACTCTGGCGCGACAGCACGCCGCTTTTTGCCGGTGATAAATATGCCGGATTAAGCGAGTTGGCATTACATTTCATCGGTGGCTTACTTAAGCACGCACCGGCCATATTAGCTTTTGCCGC
>DATDWV010000086.1:0-4168 GCA_035289505.1 Patescibacteria group bacterium
CGGATCAATCCCGGTCAAAATATCAACCTTTGTGATGGCTAATTCTGTTCCCGGACCGACTAAGGCGCAATAGCGAGCAATTACTTGATCGTTCCAGCCAATGCGCCGCGGTCGTCCGGTTGTCGTGCCAAATTCTTTCCCTTTTTCTCGGATCAAATCAGCCAAGTTGTCTTTAATTTCAGCGACCAAGGGGCCAATGCCGACGCGACTAGTAAAAGCTTTAACCACTAAGATATCGCGAGTGATTAGCCGTGGATCAAGGCCGCAGCCGTGTTGAATCGAACCGGGCCAAGTATTAGACGCTGTCGTATTAGGATAGATGCCTAAATCCGGATCAAGCATTCCTGATTGTGCGCCTTCGCATATGACTATTTTCCCGTCGTGATGGATTATTCTGTTTAAAGCTAAAATTTCGTTGCCTAAAAATGGCAGGAAAAAATCGCGGTGATTTTCTAACTCCGCCATCACTTCATCAGTTGATACTGGCGGTTTGCCGTAGACTTGTTGAAGAATGCCATTGGCATAAGCCAATGGTTCCTGGATCAACTCTTTTACCAGCTTCAAATTTCTTAAGTCACCGGCGCGAATACCCTGATAAAGCCTGCCAAAGGCATAGGTCTGACTAATAGCTTTTTTCGTCGTGTCTTTTTTTCCAACGCTTTCCTCTCGGGCTGACTCTAAAGCCATGTGATAGGCTAAAGTTAAATGAGCGCCTTCAGAGATAAGCAAAGTTTTCGGCGTGGCCCAAATTCCAACTTGGTTTAAGCTATCAATTTCATTATGGAGTCGTTTGAGATTGATTACGACGCCACGACCAATGACGCTTAGTATTGCACATTCATTGCGATGTCCACTATTTCGGACGACGCCAGCCGGCACGGCATGAAGCGCGATTTTTTTATCGCCCACCACAACGGTGTGGCCGGCATTATCGCCGCCATTCCAGCGAACTACGCCTGACACGCGATCTTCACCGGTTAAATAATCAACCATCCTGGCCTTACCGCCATCACCAAAAAGGGGATCGCGTACAATCCAAACCGCTCCGGTTCCTTTTGTTTTTGCCATGGGAAATCCTCCCGTTCTGTTTTGAGGCTTAATAAAAATGAGCACTTTTCCTCCGTTGCTCATTTTAGGCAATATTAATTTAAATGTCAACTTAAAGTAGGTGGTTGTTTACCGGTTAGCTCCGGGCTTGGCGAATAAAGCCTGTTTTTGATTTTCCACTTATCCACATATTGGCCAATGCCCCGAGATTCAAGCTTATTTTTAGTGGTAGTTTTACCTTGTGACCAGCCTAAGAGACTGGTAAAATTAATTTTATATCTGCCTTGGACCACGATATAACGGAGCTGTTGATCTTTAATGGCGCGGCGAATGGTTTTTTGGTCAACTCCGAAAAGCCGGCTAGCCTCAGATACGGTAACTCTAATTGCATTCGGCATAGGAATAAATTAATCGAGTTAATAAAATAATCTATTTTGTCTAGATTAGTCTGGACAAATACTATGATTTAATCTTAGCTAATTATTTTGATTAACGCAAGTCTTTATTTGAAAATCACTTATTTAAGCTAAATTTGATAGATTTTTTCAAATTATCAATAAAAAATTGACTAATTTTAAAAAAATCGTTATAGTATAAACTTAGTGTAACGATTAATTAAATCCAACGTCTTATTTAATGAAATCTTTAAATTTTGAGGAAAATCTGCTCTTATTAAGGTTGAAGAAGAAAGATCCCGATGCCTTTGCCCAGCTCTATGATCTGTACGTGACCCCCATCTACAGATTTATTTATTTTAAAGTGCCGCGCACCCAGGACGCGGAAGATTTAACTTCAGAAGTTTTTTTAAAAATTTGGCAGTATATTTCCACGACCGAAGATGTGATTGGAAATTTGCGCGCCTTGCTTTATAAGACGGCGAGAAATTCAGTGATTGATTTTTACCGCCGGAGCGTGAATCGGGAAATCAGCGGCGCGGAAGAAATTTTGCAAACAATGGAAGATTTAAATCAGCAAAGTGTGCTGACCCAAATTGAAACCCGCTTGGAAATGAAAAATATTGAAAGTGTTTTAAAGCAGATGAAAGATGATTATCGCGAAGTGATCATCTTGCGCTTCGTGGAAGATTTGCCGATTACGGAAATCGCGAAAATCATGGATAAGTCCAGAGGTTCAGTTCGCGTTTTAATTCATCGCGCGATTAAAGTGATGAGAGGCTTAATAGCGAAAAATGGAAAAAAATCTTTTTAGAGAATTAAAAAAATTAAAAAAAGAAGTCCAGCCCCGATCCGAGTGGTTAATTTTGAGTCGGGATTTTTTGTTGCGGGAAATTACTGACGCCGGCAGCGCTTCGGCTAAAGTTAATGTTTTTGATTATTTTTTCGCGAGTTGCCAATTATTTAGGGAGCGTTTGATGCAGCCATCGGTGGTTATGATTTCCGTTTTGGCTACTTTTCTGGTTAGCAGCTTAACGATTAACGCGGCGTTTTACAGTTTGCCCGGCGAACCGCTTTATCGGATGAAATTAACGTTGGAAGAAACGCATGTCGCTTTAATTTCTGGCGAAGAAAGAAAAGTTGAGTTAAAAATGGAGTTTGCCGAAAAACGTTTGGCCGAATTAGACAAAGTGGTCGCTCAAACAAACGTCACCCCAGAGGTTAAAAAGAAAAACATTGAATTAGCGGTTAAAGAATTTAAAAACAATGTTTCTGCCGTAAGCAGCCATTTGACCAAAATCAGCCAGGCCCTAAATTCAGCGCCGGGTTCAGTTGATAAAACTCAAACCGTAAGGATTGCAATAGCTGTTGGCCAAAAAGCTCAAGACTTGGCCAAATCAATTGACGAGACAGCCAGCGAACTAAAAGAAAATGATTTAGCAGACAGCGAAATTGTCGCCGAAGCGGTGCAAAGCGTGGAGGAAACCAGCGCCTCGGCTCAGGAATTAGCCGAGGGTGTTGCCAAGGAAGAAACTCAAGGTGAGGTAGAAGGCGCGGCGACTGATGAGACTGGCGCAAATGAAAATCAAAACAATTCAGCGGCAACGTCTTCGGAAAACGGAGTGGAAACCACGAGTGAAATTATTCATTAAAGTTAGTGAATCCAGCCGGAGGCTGGTCGCCTCTGGCGACAAGTAAATCAAGTTATCTAAATTAATCAATTAATAAGTTGTTTAACAGTTCATTTAAATTTTTTTAGATCAATTAGGATCTGAATTCCCTTGATTTTTTAAGGCAAAGGTCGGACCGCGTTCCGGGGCTTTATTAAAAAAAGGAAGAAGAATTTAGATGCCAAAAGCTTAAACGCTTTAGCCAAAAAATGTTGTTAAGTTCGCCTAGGCGTAACAAAATTTTTGCCTAACTAAAGGGATTTAGAGAACTTAAAGAAAGGAAAAATTAAAATGATTAAAAAATTATTAACCTACGCAGTTGCCATTACAACAATTGCTTGGTCGGTTGGTTTATTGGCGATGCCTTTGAGCGTTGGTGCGGCGGTATCTGGAGACTTAATTAAGCTCCAGTGCGCGGCTGGCGCCGGCGTCAACGATCCTTGCCGGGCGGTTTATTACCTCGGAGCGGACAGCAAGCGGTATGTCTTTCCTAATGAAAAGAGCTACAAGACTTGGTATTCCGATTTCTCCGGAGTAAAGACCGTTTCTTCAACCGAAATGAGTTCTTACTCAATCGGCGGCAACGCCACTTATCGTCCGGGCGTCAAATTAGTCAAAATCACGACTGACCCCAAAGTTTACGCGGTTGCCGGCAATGGCACCCTTCGCTGGGTGACCACTGGCGCGATTGCTGAATCTTTGTATGGTTCCGCCTGGTCTTCAATGGTTGAAGATGTGCCAGATGCTTTCTTTGTCAACTACACGGTTGGCTCAGACGTCAACGCCGCTTCTGACTACAACAAGACCACGGAAATGAACAGCGCCACGACCATTAATGATGATAAGAATTTGGGCGGCGGCAGCGCTTCAACCGGAACCAGTTTGACTGTCGCTTTGGCTTCAGATACGCCAGCGACCAATTATGTTGTGGGCAATTCCATTCATAATAAATTCACTAAAGTTAACTTTACTGCCTCTGCTGATGGCGATATCGTGATTGACCAAATCGTGGCTCGCCGGGGCGGTACGGTTGCTTCTGACGCGGCTTTCGGCGGG
>DATDWV010000087.1:0-2280 GCA_035289505.1 Patescibacteria group bacterium
CCACCGCCACCGTTAGCCGTTGACCCACCGCCGCCGCCGCCGCCAATGGCAACAATCGTATTAACATCGCTCCAATCAGTGGGCACGGTCCAAGGCGAACTATCGGCAATGGTTAAAAAAATCACCGTGTCTACTGCTTGAGCCACCTGAACTTTAGGCGGAAAAGGGAAATTTTCCCAAATCACCGGCCAGCCGGTGTAAAAACTAAAAATCAACAAACTAAAAATTAAAAGTTTGGCTAAAAAATCTTTACTTTGATTTTTGAAGACTGACATAAATTAATAAACGGAAATTACAATTTCACCAGCCAAACCACGATAAGCGATCAAATTTAGGCTGATGCTCTGATAAAAAAACTCATTAATCAGCGTTGGCTCGCTGCTAATCATATTATAATCAAAATTGATATTATTTTCCAGAAGTTGACTGTAAAAATCTGATTCTAAATCAAAATTTTGCAAGAAATTTGAAATTTCTAAATTTAAAACTATTTCTTTTTCGGCCGCCACTAATTGAAATGGCAAAGCTAGACCAAAAAACAATAAGCAAAAAATAAACACTTTCTTCATAAAACTTAAAACTTGAAATTTAAATCTTAAAAACTGAAATGACAATCAAATTTTGTTTTAAGTGTTTATTTTTGTTTTGATTTTTGTTTTGATTTTTGTTTTGATTTTTGTACCCTCTCCCCTTGTGGGAGAGGGCCAGGGAGAGGGGGAAAATCTATTCAGTAAATTCAATAATCTTTTCGTAGACTCCCTCTAAATTATTATCAATTCCATTATTCCAGATTCTTAAAATTTTAAATCCCTGATTTTTTAGATACTCATCTCTAATTTGATCGGCTTTAATTTTATATTCCTCGTTATGACCTCCACCGTCTAATTCAATTATTAACTTCTTAACTGGACAACAAAAGTCAACGATGTAATTTCCGATTGGGTACTGTCGCCTAAATTTTAAATTTCTAAAATTCTTTCGACGAAGTAAATGCCAGAGTTTTGCTTCTTGTGAAGTTTGATTCTGCCTTAACTGCCGCGCCAAATTAGTTAATTGTTTTTTCATCTCCCCCTCTTCCGGTCGCCTGCCTGCACAGGCAGGCCTAAGGCGACCACCTTCTCCCACCAAGGGAGAAGGATACTTAAAACTTCCTACTCCTTTTCTATTCCGCCGTTGTCGTCGCTTGCTTGCCCAAAATAATTACAATATTATCTGCCTGATTGATATCCGCCCGATAAGTCGCTTCGGGATAGCCATTTCCCGTTAAAATTTTTTGTAAATCTTTCGCTGCCTCTTTATAATTGCGCTGGTAATAAATCAAGGCTGATTCTTTAATTTCTGTTTGTGCGCTTTCCGCTTTGGTTTTTATATAACCTGCTTTTTCCAAAATTTTAGCTAATTCAGCGGCGCTGCCGCTTTTCGCTCCGGCATTTAAAATTAAAAGGAAAACTTCTTCGGGTTTGGGATGATTATATTTATCGGCTAACTCCGTAAAACTTCCCCAATTGATATCTTCAATATTCCAAGCAACGATAATCACGTCTTCAATAATTGATTGATTCTGGCCGCGACGGTAAACATTGGTGGCGATTAATTCGCTATCCACGACTGATAATTTTTTTTCCGTTTCCGCCCGATAAAGCAAAGTGGTTTTATCGCTGTTTGCTGACTGCGGATCAGTGATGTCTTCTAAAATCACAGCTTTAAAACCGATTTCTTTTAAGCGGGACTCAAGCAATTTAGTCAGAGTATTCGGTTGTTCGGCCGGATCATAAATGCCCACTGTGATTTCCCATGGCTTAAGTTCTGGCTCGGCTTTAACTTCCTGATTTTGATTTGTCACCTCGTTTTCTTGTGCCGAATTATTCAAATTGGCAAAAATAAGCCAGCCAACAATGATTAAAATAATAACGCCAATAATAATTAAAATCTTTTTCATAATTTTAGCGTTTATAATTTTGGATTTTTGTCATTATGATTTGTTTAGGATTTGTCCGCCAGCTGGCGGATTGGATTTGGGATTTTGAACTAATTATTTGCTTTTTCCTCTGACTAATGCTTTTGGCTTGACCATATCGCTTTTACCTTTAAATAGCGTGGGCGGGACTAAGATTTTTTGGCCGGGTCCAATAATAAATGGTTTAGCAATTTTATTAACTTTCGCTAAACGTTTCAGGCTAACTTTTGACTGATAGGCAATTTGCGGCAGATTATCGCCGGTTTTTACCATGTAAGTCTGCCAGTGCCGACCGCCAAAAAATATCTTTTTAAGGAAAAAAA
>DATDWV010000088.1:0-12990 GCA_035289505.1 Patescibacteria group bacterium
AGAAGTTGACCCCATTAGAAAATATTTATGCCAGTTTGTGGTTGGTAAGTGGAGAATTATTACAAATAGTCAATGTTTTGTAGAAAACCAATGTACTAAAATTTTCTAACGGGGTTGACTAAAATAGAGATAAATAATAAAAAATTATGAAAAAATTATTTTTTTCCTTAGTTATTTTCAGTTTAGTTTTGCCTTTGCCGATTTTGGCGCAAGATATTAATACCAATACTGCGACCACCACTGCGACTTCCACGCCACCAGTTGATGATGATTTGGGTGTTGGTGTACCAAAAGTTTTACCCAACAGTCCTTGGTATTGGGCGAAAAGCCTTTGGCGCAGTGTCCGGCAGTGGGCGACCCTTGATCCAATTAAAAAAGCCGAGATGCGCTTGCAAACTGCCAATGAAAGACTGGCCGAGTTGCAGAAGCTCGCTGACGCCGGGACAATTACGCCAGAACAGATAGATCGGATTTTAGCCAAGTATGAAAAAGAAATTGACAAACTAAAAGAGCATTTAGATAAAGTGCAGGATAAAACTCAAGCGCGAGTACAGCGGTTAGTTGACAAATTTACCAAACAGGAATTTGTCCGTCAGCGAATTTTACAGCGCTTGGAAGAAAAATTAAACGCTGAAAAGATGGAAGCAATGCGGGAGCGGATGCTTGAGCGCTGGGGCGAAATTTTAGATGAAGCGGATCGGGAAAAAATTGAAGAAAGAATTGAAAATGCGATCGGCGATAACGCAACCTCTTCGGAAAAGAATTTGCATAATTTGCAGGTTTTAGAACGTTTAAAGGAGCAGGTGCCAGAACAAGCCAGGCAAGCAATTATTCGTGCTCAAAGCAATGCCTTAAAGCGATTGGGGGAAGAATTTAGAGAAATGACTTTTGAAGAGAGGGTGGAAAAAGTTCAAGATTATTTGGAGAATTTAGATGATGCAACCACCACCCAGCAGATTTTAGAACGGACTCACAGTCAAGTGCCAAATTCTTTGCCAAGTTTGCCCATAATTATGAGGCAGGCAAAAGAACGGATGGAGGAGCGACGGGAAGAAAAAGAGGAAAAGGGGTGTATTTGTACCAAACAATACGATCCGGTCTGCGGGGTTGATGGAAAAACTTACGGCAATGCTTGCGAAGCCGCTTGCGAAAAAGTGAGAATTAATTATCGCGGTGAGTGCCGAAAAGAGCTTAATGCTAACACCAATCAGAATGACGACGATGAATCTGAAAATGATTAAATTTTAACTAACAAAACCCGCCCGTTGTCACTGTTTAAGTTTTTGGGCGGGTTTTTGATTAGTATGATCTAAAAAATTTGTTGAAGTCAAATATGGAAAAAAATCAAAAAGTAATTGTGGTTTTGGGTCCAACAGCCAGCGGCAAAACTAAGATAGCGGTTAAGCTAGCCAAAAAATTAAGCGGTGAAATTATTTCCGCTGATTCGCGGCAAGTCTATAAAGGGATGGATATCGGGACTGGCAAAGACCTTGATGAGTATAAAGTCAAAAGGCAAAAGTCAAAAGGCAAAAATGCAAGTCAAAAGTCAAAAGTTTTTGAGATTCCTCACTATCTGATTGATATAGTTTCACCTAAAGATTATTTTAGCGTGTCTGATTGGCAAAAAATGGCTTATCAAACAATTGAAGAGATTTTAAAACGCGGCAAAGTGCCGATTGTTTGCGGCGGAACGGGACTATATATTTCCGCCTTAGTCTATGGTTATGAATTCATTCAAACCTCAAACTATAAACTACAAACCATTAGAAATCGTTTAAATAAATTAACTTTAAACCAGCTGTTAGCAAGATTAAAAAAGATTGACCCTAAAACCTATAAAATAATAGATAAAAACAACAGACGGCGAGTCCAGCGGGCATTGGAAATTTATTATCAGACCGGCCGGCCAAAATCCGCTCAATTAAAAAAACAAAAACCGCCATATCAGTTTTTGCTTTTAGGTTTGAGTTTTCCTTATCCAATTTTGAAAAAAAGAATTGCCAAGCGTTTGGAAAAACGTTTAAGTGAAGGTTTAATTGATGAAGTTAAGCGATTGCGTGAACAAGGCTTGAGTTGGGCACGGCTTAATGATTTTGGTTTGGAATATCGTTTAGTGGCTAAATATCTTAGGGGCGAAATTGATTATCAAGACATGGTTGATGGTTTAAACAAAGAAATTTTTCATTTTGCCAAAAGGCAGTTGACTTGGTTTAGAAAAAATAAAGATATTGCCTGGCTTAAAAATTATGCGCAGGCGCAAAAATTAATTAATAATTTTTTGATTTAAATAACCCCTCACCCGTCCTATCGGACACCCTCTCCCCTTAAAGGGGAGAGGGATTAAGGGTGAGGGGCGTTTGATTTTAAACGGCAATTCTTCGGCGTTTTGTTTATTTTAATTTATTAATTAAGATTTCCTTGATCGCCTGCGGGTCGGCTTGGCTTTTGGTTTCCCGCATCACTAAACCGATGAGATATTGAAGCAAAGTGGCCTTGCCTTTTTTATATTGTTCGGTTTCTTTCGGATTTTGGCTGATTATTTTTTCCACTATTTTTTCCAAAGCCGTTTCTTCGCGGCCGCCTTTTAAATCCGATTCCGCCATCACAACCGACGGATCTTTGCCGGTTTTTAGCATCACTTCCAGAATTTTTTGAGCAATCGTGGAATTGATTTTATTTTGGTGGATTAAAACGATAAATTCGGCGAAATTTTCCGGAGTAATTTGGCTATCGCTTAAATTTTTGGTTGATTTATGGATTAAAGTCAGTAATTTATTAATCAGCCAATTAGCGGTTAATTTGGAAAGTTTAGCCTTATTTTTTTGCCAGATCTCTTCGCTTGTGCCTTCGGCTTCGCCAAGCGAATTTAACCAAGCGCGTAATTCGGAGATTGCTTGTTCAAAGAAATTAGCTAAAATTTTATTTTCGGTGAGAATTTTGGCGTTATCTTCGGTTAAATCATATTCAGTAATAAAACGTTGGCGTTTGCCCTGCGGCAATTCCACGAATTTGGTTTTAATTTTTTCAATATCAATTCGATCCTCGGCTTTAGCGGAAAAATTTATTGGCGGCAAATCCGGCTCGGGAAAATAGCGATAATCTGAAGCTTCTTCTTTGGTTCTTTGGGCTTCGGTTGCGTTTTTGTCTTCATTCCAGCCGCGGGTTGATTGTTTGTCCGGCGCACTGCCTTCTGCCCAGAGTTTAGTTTGCCTTTTAATTTCGTATTCCAAAGCGCGTTCCACCGCTTTGAAGGAATTGATGTTTTTAATTTCGGTTTTAGGTTTTAATTTTTTTAGATTCACCTTGTCCGCCGCTTGATCAGTCAAAGAAATATTGGCGTCACAACGCAAATGGCCTTTTTCCATGTCCGCGTCAGACACGCCCAAATGACGCATCATCAGCCGCAATTCCTGCATAAAAGTTTTGGCCTCAGCCGGACTGCGCAAATCCGGCTCGGTGACGATTTCCATTAACGGCGTGCCGCCGCGGTTATAATCAACCAAAGTGTTTTTGCCGTCTGGGGAATGAAAATTTTTCGCCGCGTCTTCTTCCAAATGCAAGCGGGTGATACCGACTTTTCGTTCGCCGTCTTTTGTTTTTATCACTAAATTGCCTTTAATCCCAATTGGCTGATCGTATTGGGAAATCTGATAATTTTTTGGGAGATCCGGATAAAAATAACTTTTGCGGTCAAATTTTGAAGTTTGGGGAATTTCGCAATTTAAAGCCAAAGCCGACATCACTGACCATTCAATCGCTTGGCGGTTAGCAACTGGTAGAGTGCCTGGGTGGCCAAGACAAATCGGGCAAATAGTAGTATTAGCCGGTTTATCTTCGCCGCTATTATCACAGCCGCAAAACATTTTTGATTTAGTTTTTAATTGGACATGGATTTCCAAGCCAATTATAGGTGTAAGCTTCATAGTTTAGCTTATGTTTATATTAACTGTTTTATTTTATCACCAATCACTAAAAAAATAAAGGTCAGTTAATTGTTAACAGTTATAAGTTAATTGTTAAAATAAAAGCCCCGAAACGGGGCTGTTAAACGCCAAAAACAGAATTGTTAAACGCCAAAACCATGCGTGCGCAACCACCATTGCAAAGTGTTGGGTTGTTTTTTCCGTTTGGGGTGTTTTTTCTGCCGCGGCCGATGTTTTTTTGAATGATCAGCGCCAGCCGTGGTCAAACCAATTGAAGTTAATTTGGCTAAGATTAATTTTTTCATCAGGCATCCCTCCTTTTTTCTGACAATTTATCTTATCACAAGTCAAAGGAAAAGTCAAACAACGGCAACCATAATTCCTAATTCCTAATTCCTAATTCATTACTTACTAATCGCCAAATATCTTGCTGGACTTTTTCTATCGGCTGATTAGCGTCAATCATTTGCCAGCCGTATTTTTTCGCCAAATCCAAATGAACTTGCCGGTTTTTTGTCATTAATTCATCACTGCTTTCGTGGAGATGATTTTTTTCTTTGCCGTCTAAAAAACGTTCACCGTCCAATAAAATCGCCAGGTTTTCTTTCAGTAAACCCTTGTTTTGTTTTTCTAAATCTTCAAGCGGTGCGCCCTTGGTTACGCCCCAGGCCAAGCCTGTGCCAATGTAATCTTCCGCGACCAGATGAATGCCTTGATTCAGTTTTTTGGCGACTGTGGGCTGGAAATCGCGCCGATTTTGGGCGTAAAGATTTTGCAACTCAAGTTCGCTGATTTTTTGAGTGCCGCCGCCGCGCAGAATTTTATTAATCTGCTGGCCAGTTGGCGCTAAATCATAAATCGGGTATTTTAAATATTCGGCTGGAAAGCCGTGCTTGATTAAATTTGTTACTAATAATTTCGCCTGGGTGCTTTTGCCCAGGTTGTTGCTGCCGTATAAAACAATGAACTTGCCATTCATATTACTTTATATCTCAATTGCACGGCATGGTCGCCAATTTCTTTGCTTTCAATTAATTCTAAATTCAAATCTAAATCCTCGCCTTCGGTGAAATTAATGCCCACGCCGAACAGTTTTGGCTCTACGGTAATTAAAATTTCATCAACCAAGCCGGCTTTTAAAAAAGCGGCATTGGTTCTGGCGCCGCCGCCTAAAATCGCGGACTGAAAATTACGACTTTCAAGCATTTTGATCACTTCGGCTGGCGGCATTTTAACAAATTCTAAACTGCCGGGAATTTCACGCTCTTTATATTTTTCCGGCGTAAAACTCAAAATCAAATTTAATCTTCCCGGCAAAGGTTTGCCGATCGTGTCAAAAGTCGTATCACCCATAATAATCACGCCGTGTTGTTTGGTTTCGGCGATAAAGGCTTTTTTGTCCGCCGGCGTGGTCCAGTCCGCTTTTTGGTCTTTGGTTTTCGCGATGATGCCGTCAACAGTCGTGGCCATCATTAGGATTAGTTTCATAGTTTTTTGTTTTTTATTGTCATTGTGAGCCCGAGCGAAGCGAGGGCGCGGCAATCTCTTCTAGATTGCTTCATCACCCCGACTTGACGTCGGGGTTCTTCGCAATGACAAATTGGCTAGACTGCGATTTTAAATTTAATCGTCGGATAACTTTGATAATTGATTAGTTCCGTGTTTTCGGCTTGCCAGTCAAAAATTGAGGTGAACTTTTCGGTTTTGATTTGCGGTAGGGGATATTTATTCGGATCACGGCTTAATTGTTCTTTTATCCCGTCAAGGTGATTAACATAAATATGAGTATCCGCCAAAAAGCCGGTTAAGCGGCCTTCTTGATAGCCGCTTTCCTTGGTTAATAAATGAAGCAAAGTCGCGTAACTGGCAATGTTAAACGGCAAGCCCAAAGCCACGTCAACTGATCTTTGATTCCAAAATAAATTTAATTTGTTATTGGTGACCGTCACCTGATAAGCATAGTGGCAATATGGTGGCACCGCCTTATCAATATCCATTGGGTTCCAGGCCAAGACTAACATTCGGCGGCTATCCGGCGTGGCTTTCAAATCATTAACCAATTTTTTTAATTGATCAACTCCTTGACCACTATAGTCCGTGTCATAAGATTGGTATTTGGCGCCGAAATGCCGCCATTCCCAGCCGTAAATCGTGCCTAAGTCCCTTTCTAAAAACATTTTCTTTTTGGTTTCCTCGTTATTGGCATAAGGCACTTTCAGCGGTGTGCACCATTCATCCCAAATATGATTGTTGCGGTCTTGGAGCCATTTTTTGTCCGTTATGCCTTTAATAAAAAATTCCAATTCCGTCGCGATCAAGCGGTAAGGGATTTTTTTTGTCGTCAGCAGGGGAAAGCCGTCTTTCATTTCATGCTGAAAAATCGCGCCGGGAATCACCAAGGTGTCAATGCCGGTGCGGTTGGTGGTTTTTTCGCCAGTTTCCAAAATTTTTTTTACAATGTCTAAGTAAGCGCGCATAAGTTAATATTGGTTTTGCCAATTAGTGATGGTCTGGCCTAAGCTGGTTTTTTCGCTGTAATTTAAAATCGGGCCAATGGCTAAAAAGAGCCGGCCGGTCTGATCCGGATAAACCACGATTAAATATTTAAAGCCATTGATGGTTTCACTCACGCTTTTTTGGTTGGGAAAATTAACGGTTAAACTAAATATATTTTGGAGATTTTCTTTTTTGACGTCGCCAGTCACAAAATTAATTTGTTTGGCGAAATTATTGATGAAATCATAATCCTCGGCGCTTAATTCCTGGTTTTCCAATTCTTTTTTGGAAATTTGCAGAATTTGGTTTAAGATATTTTCCAAATTATTTAATCGTTCATATGCCCGATCCCCGCTGTTAATTATTTGTAAAGTTTTAAAGCCGTTTTTAATCATCCGGGCATTGGCCAGCAAATCAGCGTAAAAATTAAACTGCGGTTCAATATAGCCATAACCAAAATAAGCCGGCAAACCAACAAAGCTTTGGGGCGCGGTTTTTTCATATTTAATTTCCCGATGAGTCGTGGTCCAAGCGCTTAAAGCCACCTCTAAACTCTTTTTTTGCCAAATTGGGGTTTGAAAAAAAGCCGGGTAGCCGCTTAGGTTAATTGATTTTAAATCTTTTGTCGCCGCGAGCAGACTTAAATAAGAATTATCATGCCAAGTATTTTCGTCAAATTCATTTATTTCTGACCTCACCTTAGTCAAAATTGCGGGATAATTTTGATAAGCGCTGTTTTTTGTTTGGGCTAAAATTTCCGCGGCCGTCTGATTATTTAAGGCGTTAAAAAGATCAAGGACGGAGGCAAAGCAGCGGCTAAATTTATTAATAGCTTGGCAAGCGGTGGCGGGTTTATTTTTTTCCGATAAATTGCCTAAATAAGGGCCGACGCCCTCGCCGCTTAATTCGTTGAAAATTTTATTTTCCATTAAATGGTAATTGCGCAAAAGTCGCAAACCCAAATCTTTGGGCTGACCACTTGATTTTAAAGCAATTGGAAATTTAACCGCCAACAGCCGGCTTTTTATTGAATTTAATTTTTCTTTTATTTGTTTAAGATCTTCGGGGAAAATTTCATCCAAATTAAAATTATCGCCAAATTCCGCCTTGAGCGCCGCTTCATAATCAAGATAAGTCAAATCGGTTTCCAAACCTTTGAAAAAGGCAATGGTTTTATAAATATTCGCCCATTGATTTTTTAAATTTTGATTTTGGCTCAAATCATTGCTAAGATAAATCGCGGTTAAAAAATTTAGGGTTTGATCGGCTTCGTCTAACAAGCAGTCGGGGCAGGCATCATTTTTAAAATTAAGTGGGAATAAAATTTGATTCAGCCAAGTGATGGCCAAATAATAATTTTTTAATTTTTCTGAAATTTGATATTGGGCGGGAATGTTATAAACCGCGTAATTATTTTGATAAAGCAGGATGGGGGAGCGCGCTTGTTTGACTTTAGCGTCAATTAATTTGATTTCGGCTTCCACTTCGTTGATTAGATAACCGGGAATGGCAAAAGCGTATAATTCGCTTTCAAAAGGCGAGAAAAATTGTTGCTGACTGGTTAAGGATTCTTTAATTTGGCTTTGATCAGGCTTAAGCAGTTTTAAAGCGACGCTTAAGTACGCCAATTCCAGCCGATTGGCTTCAGTTATTAGATCTGATTCAATGCCGAATTTTTGCCGGCGGACGTCGTAGCGATTTTTTGCTTGGTTGAACAAATCTTTTAATACTTGCCAAAGCGAGGGATAAAATTTTTCTAGTTCAATTTCTTTGTAAACAATTTGTAAAGTGTCTTGGTAAAGGCCCAAGGCGGCGTCGCTGGTAATAAGAATCGGCACATTTTTTTCGTTAATCGCGGCGTAGGCGGATTGCCAATCAGCCGTATTTTTGGCAAACGGATTTTCAATCACGCTAAAGCCGTTCGCGCTTAATTTGTCCAAGCGGCTGTCAATATTAATTTTTCGGGAAAAGTCGCGGAAATTGGTGATTTTTTCTTTTAGATCTTGAATGGGCAATTCAGTCGCCGGAATTTTGGCTGAAGTTTTTATCTCAACGGGTTGATAAAAAGCGGAAATAAAATATTTTTCTTTGGCTAATCGTTCTTGAATATTTTGATTATTAATTGATTGGCTCGTCGGCAAGGTTTGGGGCAAGCCTGCGGTGGTGGTCGGGGTTTGGTTTTGATTTATCGGCGACGGCTCTACTGGTTGATTTCTTCGGTTTAAATAGAAAAATAAAAAACCAGCCGCAACAATAATTAAGATGATGGCGGCGATAATGCTAATAAACAAAATAATTTTTTTGCGATCTTCTTCCATATTTATAATGTTGCTGGCCGAATACCCCCACTTTTTTTAAAAAAGTGGGGGGATGAAGGCCAGTGTGAGAAAAATACGTCGGCGGAGCCGACTCTGCTCATTTGAATTTGCCCAGATGCTGCGGTCTTTAGACCGCAGTCAAATTCATTTGCCGGTTGAGCCGAATCGGCCATCGCCGCGCGGACTTTCGCTTAAATTTTGCGTTAATTCAAATTCGGCGAACTCAACCGGAATCAGGAGCAATTGGGCAATTTTATTTCCTTTTTGAATTTGATAGGGCTTACTGCCCAAATTGATTAAATTGACATTATATTCACCGCGGTATCCGGCGTCATAAACCCCACCCATGGTGTGAACGTCGCCGTTTTTCGGCAAACTGCCTTTGTCTTTAACGATGGCCGCGTAACCGGTCGGAAACTCCAGGGCAAACCCTAAAAAAAATATTTTGCTTTCGCCCGGCTTAAGCTCGTAATCTTCCAAAGAAAATAAGTCTAAGCCAACGTCGCCGGGATGAGCATAGGAGGGAGTAATGCAATTTTGATTTATTTTTTTAATTTTAATTAGCATTTAACCAATATTTTTTAGTATTTCTTCCACTTGTCGGTATAACTCGTCTCTCGTCCCGTTATTGTCAACTTTGAATTTCGCCAGCTTGGCCACTTCTTTAATTTGCCGTTCAGCTTCTTTTTGCTCGTCTGCTTGGAATTCGGCAAAAGTTTTTTGGTTATCATCGGAATTTTCGCCGCGCTTAGTTATCCGCTCCCAGCGGGTTTTTTGCTCGGAGTTAATTTCAATTAGATAAAAACCGGGGATCTCTTTTAAATATTTAATATCTGGTTCGCGCCTGACGCCATCAATGGCAATTAAATTATTTTTTTCATTTTTAATGTCATTGGTTATGGTTAGGGCCAATAAGTCATCGCCAAAACTTTGGCGCAGGGCCGAAGAAAGATTTTGCAAGTTGTCGCGATTAATTTCTTGATAAATTCTGGCTAAAATGTCGCGCAAGGGGGTGGAGAATTTATAGATCGCGGCTTGATGATTTTCTTTGAGATATTGGCAGACCGTGCCTTTGCCGCTGGCAATCGGCCCGACAAAACCAAAAATAATTTTATTCACCCCGTTAGACATAATGGATTTTAGAATTTAAAATTTTATTATTAATAGTTGTTATCAGGTATCAGATAAAATTAAGTTAATGTCTAACGGGGTAAATTCGTTTCAAAATTCATTTTTAATTTCGGCTGATAGAGACGATATTTAACGCCGGCCGCGTCAAGCATTTTTCGCGAAGCAATCCAGCCCGGCTGGTCATGATATTTGTCAGAAGTATAAATGACTTCTTTGATTCCGCTTTGAATTAAAGTTTTGGCGCATTCGTTGCAGGGAAAAAGCGTGGTGTAAATTTTGCAGCCCGAAGTTTCCTTATTAGCGTTATAAATCGCGTTTTCTTCGGCATGGACAACGTAAGCGTATTTGGTGTCTAAAAAATCGCCTTCGCGCGCCCAAGGAAAACTCTCGTCATCGCAGCCGCGGGGAAAGCCGTTGTAGCCTAAACCAACCACGATATTATTTTGATCAACAATCACGGCGCCGGCTTGGGTGGAGGGATCTTTGGAGCGCTGAGCGATTAAATGGCTCATTTGGATAAAGCACTCGTCCCAATTTAAATAATCTTTTCTTTTTTTGGTCATAAAATAAGTTGATATTAACTATACTATTTTAACAAAATTTACCCCTGTTTGGCAAATCAAAATCCCTCACTTGTCCTTACGGACACCCTCTCCCCTTAATAAGGGGAGAGGGGTAAAGGGTGAGGGGTAAGTTTAACTAACGGCAATTTTTATCGCCGGGCCCATGGTCGCGTTCAAAGTGACGTTTTGAACAAACGCGCCTTTGGCTGAAGCGGGCTTGGCTTTCTTGAGGGCTTCAAAGAAAGCCTGGAAATTGGCGGCTAATTGATCTTCGCCAAAAGAAATTTTGCCGATGGCTTGATGGACGTTTCCGGTGTCATCGCTTTTAAAATTGATTTTTCCTTTTTTTAATTCGCCAATCGTTTTTTGCAGATTTTTGGTAATGGTTTCATTTTTTGGCGAGGGCATTAAACCTTTGGGCCCTAAAATTTTGGCAATAACAGCTAGTTTCGGCATCAATTCTGGCGTGGCAATGGCCAGATCAAAATCAATTTTGCCGGTGTTTTTAATTTGATCAATTAATTCATTGCCGCCGACAATATCCGCGCCGGCTTCTTTGGCCTCTTTTTCTTTTTCGGGTGAGACAAAAGCGGCGATTTTTTTGGTTTTGCCGGTGCCGTGCGGTAAAGTCACGGTGCCGCGGACTTGCTGTTCTGACTTTGCCGGATCAATGCCCAGCCGGACGTGGACTTCCAAAGAGCCGTCAAAATTAAGTTTGGCGGTTTCTTTGGCTAATTTAATCGCTTCAGGGAGCGTATAAATTTTATTTTTATCAATTTTTTTCGCGATTTGCTGATAACGGATTGAACGCATAATTTTTTATCTAATCAAGATTAATTAACGGACAGGCAAGGGTTTTGCCGGATTTTCTTTTAAGTACTCGGCGATTTTTTGATCAAAACAATTTCGGCCAAGGTCATAAAGAAATTCAGAATAGTAAGCGTCAAACCGATCCTTATTTTCATCCTTGTTAGAAGTTTCAAATTCAGCGCAAAGCTGATAAGTGTCCGAGCCGGTCACCGAATATTCGTACGGCTTTTCGGTTTTCGGATCTTTAATTTGGAGATAGCCGTATTTTGAGCTAATCACTTCCAAATTTTCCGGCAATTTGCCGTAAATCCGGTAATAATCTTCAGTGCTGGCTCTGATTTCTTGCAGATGGGAAATGCGCGTGCGATCATAAGCTTTGGCGCGAGCCAAGGCCGGAGATTCAATGACGAAAAAAGTGCCGATAAAAGAAATTATGACCACGCCTGCGGTAACCCCGCCCATGAGGCGGGGAAGATTAGAGCCCGCCAGAGAATTTTCTGAGCGCATTTCTTGCCAGTAATAAGCGAAAATCCAGCAGACAATAATTAGAATAGAAAGACTTTTCAAAATAAAACGCAAAGTGAAATCGCCGTCTAAAACCCGAAAAACGGTGGTGATCAAATCACCGACGGCAATGGCAATCGTCAAAAACAAAATAATGTAAGTCACCCAAACTCTGATTTTATTTTTTGGGTCCAGAGTATTTTGCTTCAACGCCTTGCGAATCAGAGTGGAAAAAATAAAAAACAAGGGCGTGGCAACCAACAGGCTGGCTAAAGCGAATTTTAAAGCGGTTTGGCTGAAAGAACGCTGAACCATGCCGTAAACTACTTCTTGGCTCACCCATTTATTGATAAATTGAAACCAGAGTCCGCCGACATTAAAAGCGGTAATGCCTAAGGTGAAAAATAAAGTCAGATACCAGAAAAGCGCTTTTGGTCCCTGAACTATTTTGTCAGCTCCGCTGGGCGCTGACGGCATTAAAGTTTGTTCCATAAAGTTTAATAAACTCGAATTTCGAAACTCGAAACAATTATTGAATTATAATTTTATCCGTAAAAAGGATTTTATCATTTAAATTTTGGTAATTGGAATTTGTTTCGAATTTCGGATTTAGGATTTCGGATTTTTACTCAACAATCTCCAATCCCATCTGTTTTGCCGTTCCTTTCCCGATTTTGCCCAAATCTTTGATTTGGCGCAAAATCGAGGATCCCGTCCGCCAGAGGCGCGGCGGGACAACCTATACTTATCTTAATCAGTAATCTCCAATCCCATCTGTTTTGCCGTACCTTCTATTATCTTCATCGCCCCGGCCAAATCTTTCGCGTTTAAATCCGGCATTTTCTTTTCCGCGATTTCTTTGATTTGGGCTTTGGAAATTTTGCCAACTTTCTTTTTAAGGGATTCGCCGGAACCTTTTTCAATTTTTGCCGCCTTTTTTAAAAGTTCAGATGCCGGCGTAATTTTGGTAATAAAAGTATAGGTCCGGTCTTCATAAATCGTGATTTCCACCGGCGTGAGTTCGCCTTGCTTATTTTTCGTGAGTTCATTAAATTTTTGGCAGAACTCGGCGAGATTCAGACCATGCTGACCCAAAGCCGGGCCAACCGGCGGCGCGGGCGTGGCTTGGCCGGCCGGAACAATTAATTTGACAACGGTTTTAATTTTTTTTGCCATTTTTTAGGAAGTTAGGAGTTAGGAGTTAGGAAGCAATATTAATTTATATTTTTTTAACTTGCAAGAAAT
>DATDWV010000089.1:0-15576 GCA_035289505.1 Patescibacteria group bacterium
AAATATTTTAAAGACGCTTCCAGTATTAATTTTTGGCGCAGCGTGAAATACGGCCTCGCGATTTTAAAAGTAATGATTTCATATCAATTAGTGAAACGGGGGATTGCGTCAGGCGCGAAATTTAAAAAAATTAAATAATTTTTATGGCAAAAATTTTTGTCGTTATTCCAACCTACAATGAAGCGGACAATATTGAAAAACTTTTGGCCCAAATTTTTGTTTTGCCAATCGCTGACCTTAATGTTTTGGTGGTTGACGATAATTCGCCGGATGGCACCGCGGAAATTGTCAAAAAATTAAAGCAGCGCCACGAGCGGCTTCAGCTTTTGTCTCGGCCAAAAAAGGAAGGCTTGGGCCCGGCTTATATCGCCGGTTTTAAAGAAGTCTTGCGGCAAGGCGCGGAAATTGTTTTTGAAATGGACGCCGATTTTTCTCATCAGTCGAAATATTTACCCGAATTTTTAGAAGTGATTAAAGAAAGCGATTTGGTTTTGGGTTCGCGTTATTTGGCCGGCGGTGGCGTGAGTAACTGGGGGTTTTTCAGGCAACTAATTAGCCGATTCGGCAATTTATACGCTCGTTTGATTTTGGGTTTGCCCTACACTGACTTAACCGGCGGGTTTAAATGTTTTCGGCGAAAAGTTTTGGAAAAACTGGACTTAAATAATTTGAGCTCGCTCGGCTATAATTTTCAAATTGAAATGACTTTTTTGGCTCATCAAGCTGGTTTTAAAATTAAAGAAATCCCGATTGTTTTTGTGGAGCGGGCCAGTGGCGAATCAAAATTCAATTTAAAAATTATTTTGGAGAGTTTTTGGAAAGTCTTGCTTTTAAGATTTAAAAAATGACTTTTTTTGAGGTTTTAAGGTCAATTTCTAAAAAAGAATGGCGGCTGGTGTTTGGTTTTAGCGTGGTTTTGGCTTTAATCACTTTAGCGCCGATTATTTACGGCTTTTTGATTACGCCGCCAGGCCAAATATTTAGCGGCATGCATTTTGTTTCGGCTGATGACTGGTTTGTTTATTATTCTTTTATCAATCAAGCCAAGGCCGGAAAAATATTTTTTAACGACTTATACGCTTCAATTCCTCATTTAGGCGTTTTGCGCCCGGAATGGCTGGCAGTCGGGTTTTTCGCCAAAATTTTTAATTTGTCAGCTTTAGCTTCGTTTCAATTGGTCAGGATTATTTTGATTCCTGCCCTTTTTTTTATTATTTATCTTTTTTTGGCCTATTTTTTTTCAAAAGTCAGCCAACGTATTTTTGCTTTATTTTTTTTGAGCTTTGTTTCCGGCCTGGGTGTTTTTTTTATTCATCGCCTGTTATTATTCCCTCAAAACTATTATGATTTTTTTCGCTGGCCCATGGATTTATGGGTGCCGGATGTTAATTTATTTTATTCATTTTACACTTCGCCGCACTTTATTGCGGCCACAATCTTTTTGGTAATTATTTTTTTTCTGACCATTTTGTTTAGCGAAAAGCGGCGGTATCGCTATTCGGTTTTTGCCGGCTTAGCCGGGTTATTCCTTTTCTCCTTTCATCCTTTTCAGGTTTTAAAAGTTTATGTGATTATGGCTTTGTTTTTTTTGGCTTTAATGATTATTAAGAAAAAAATTGATTGGCCATTTATTTTTTATTTTCTGATTTTTTTTGTTTTAAGTTTTCCTTCGGCCCTTTATTATTTATGGCTGTTAAAATATGATTGGTTAACTCTTTTGCGAGCCAGTCAAAATATTAATCCAACCACGCCGTTAGACCTGACCTTAGTTTCCCTAGGCGGACTTTTCGTCGGCAGCGTTTCAGCGGTTTATTTTTTAATTAAAGAAAAAAAATGGCCAGAAAATAAATATCTTTTTTTAATGGTTTGGGCAGTGGCGCAATTAATTTTGCTTTACGCGTCGGTTAGTTATCAAAGGCGGCTGGGACTGGGCTTGCAATTGCCTTTTGTTTTATTAACTTTGTGGGCCTTATTTTATTTTTATGAGAATTATCAGGCCTGGATTAAAAAACATTTGGCAATTTTAATGATTTTAGGCGGGTTAATTTTTTTACCCTCCACGATGTTTGTTTTGGCCTCAGACGTGATGGTTTTTTCTCAAGGGCGGGGATTAGCTTATATTGATCAAGATGTTTATCAGGGTTTTTTATGGCTTAAAAAAAATACGCCGGAAAATAGCATTATTTTTTCCGCTTTGGATGTTGGAAAAATTTTGCCGGCTTATTCTTTGCGCACGACTTATGTCGGCCATGCCGTAGAAACTCCTTATTATCGCCAACGCAAAATTGAACCAGCTTGGTTTTTTGCCAAAAATCGTGATCCCAAAATTGAAAAAAATTTTTTAATTAAGCGCGGGGTTGATTATTTTTTTTACGGCTTAGCCGAGCGCGCTTTAGGCGATTTTTCGCCGGAAATTAAACCTTATCTTAGGGAGGTTTATCGCCAAGACGAGGTGATCATTTATCAAGTTATCTAATTTTTATGATTAATTTAATCAAAACTATTTCCAGGCAAGAGTGGCGGTTTATCATTTTAGTGTCGGTTGTAATAATTATTCTCACCGGCCTGCCTTATCTGACTGGTTATTTAATGACGCCAGCCGGTTTTATTTATGACGGTTTAAATAGTTTAACCCCGGGGGATAATCCAATTTATTATTCTTACATTAATCAAGTTAAAACCGGCTCAATTTTGGTTAAAGATCTTTTCACGAGTGAAAATCAGCCGCAAGGGCTACTAAATGTTTTTTGGCTTTTCGTCGGTTTAGTGGCAAAAATTTTTAATTTTTCCCCGATTTTTAGCTTTCACTTGATCCGTCTGCTTTTAATCCCAATTTTTGTTTCGGTTTCGTATCTTTTTTTAAGTTTGATTTTTTATCAATCTAACCTCAGAAGATTAAGTTTAATTTTTTTGCTTTTTAGCGCCGGGTTAGGCGCCTATATTATCGCGCCGCTTTCAATTTTTGATTTTTCCGCTAAACCCGGCTTCGGAACGCCTAATGACCTTTGGGTGCCGGAATCAATTACTTTTTTGGCAATTTATAAAAGCCCGCACTTTATCGCTTCGTTGATTTTAATGATTTCAATTTTTTTATTAATGATTTTGGCGATTGAGCGGAAAAAATTTTTTTACAGCATTGGAGCCGGCTTTTTGGCTTTAATTTATTTTAATTTTCACCCTTTTTACATTCCCTTAGTTTTCGGCAGCCTTGGTTTATATCTTTTTTGCTTAATCTTAAAGACAAAAAAAATTCTTTGGCGAGAAATTATTCAATTTGGTTTTTTAATTTTAATTTCCAGCCCCTCAATTTTTTATCATTTTTGGACATTGGCAAATAGCGAAGTCTTGCGCCAACGCGCTTGGCAAAACGTGACTTTAAGCCCGTCCCTGACTTTTATTATTTTAGGCTATGGCCTGCTTTGGCTGTTTGCCGCTTTTGGGCTTTATGGTTTAACCAAAAAAAGACAATGGACTAAGCCGTTGATTTTTTGCGCTAGCCTGCTTTTTTTCTCGCTATTTTTAGTGACTCTGCCGATTCAATTTCAAAGCCGTTATTTGCAGGGCCTGCATTTACCGCTCGTCGTTTTTTCAATTCACGGCTTGATTTTTTTAAAAGAAAAAACTTTAAAGGATCGGTTTGGTTTGGTTTTTAAAAAGATTTGGACCAACGAATTTTTATTGGCTGCGATTTTTATTTTATTTTTGGCGATTTCCAATTTATTTAATTTAACCCGGGATTTTTATTATTTTTTGGTTCAGCCCGCGGCGGTTAAAAAATATTTTTATTTGCCTAAAGATTTAATTTTGGCTTTTGAAAAATTAAGCGAATTGCCGAACAATTCAATAATTTTAAGTGACGTTGAGACGAGTTTATTTATCCCCGGTTTTTCCGGGCAAAAAGTTTTTGTCGCTCATGGCATTGAAACTATTGATTATTTTTCAAAAAAACTTTATGCTGGTTGGTTTTTTGCCGCCGATGAAAATGCCGAGAAAAAATTTGAATTTTTGAAAAAATCAGGCATTAATTATCTTTTGATTAGCCAAGAGAATAAAAAAATCGGCGGTTTTGCGCCAGAAACAAAAATTTATTTAAAATTGGTTTATCAAAACTCGCAAGCGAAAATTTATCAGGTTATGGCACCTTAATTTCCCCCAAATCAATAGTTGGACCAAGTTGAGTCATTTGATCAATCACGTTTTTGGTTGAGCGGATGGCATCTATTTCCACACCGCCCGCTGAGATTGTCGCTAAGTCGGCTTTTAATTGATAACTTCCCGGTGGCAAATCATTAAAATAAAACCAATGATTAGTTTGAATGATTTGTTTTTCGCCAGCGTCAGTTAATAAACCATAGGCCAGGGGATAAATTTTTTGATCACTTGTTTGATCATTTTTTATTAGCTTTAAATTAAGATAATAATGATTGATGGGCGGATTAATTTCCCAGAATAATTGATATTGATTATTGATTTGATTAAAGCCTAAAAAATTTATTTGATCATCAAAAATTAAATTAGTCGGTGATTGAATAACCGGCGCGGCGGTTATTTTTTTTATCAGTTCAAATTTATTGGCTGTCCCTTTTTGAAATAAAGCGAAATTATTTTTAATTTTAATTAAGCCGAAATCAGTTAATATTTGCGGCCAAGTTTTCAAAGATTTTTCGTATGGTGGTTGGTAAATTGGATTATTGCCATATTGAAACTGATAAGTCAGAAATTCAGAAAAATCTAAAACAAGATATTCGGTATCACGAGGCAAGGCATAGTCAGCGCTTAAAAACTGCTGTTTACCCAAAAAAGCATAATTAAAAGAATAGATTTTTTCGCGAGAAGAAAGCGGGGTTAAAAAATTATAAGTCGCGGCCACCGCAGCATGGGGCGGAATAATTTTAATTAAATCTTTTTGGATTTGGCTGGTTTTGACAAGCAGGCCGGCTTGACTAATTTTTTTTAAAGCCGGTAAAAGCGGACTTAAGGTGAGAAATGAATAAATAAAAGCGGTGAAAAAAATAATAATTAATAAATTTTTTTTCTCTTTTGAGGCCAAACTATTTATTTTTTTTAAAGAAAGAATTAAAGCCCAAAAAATAGCTGGCAAAAGCAGGATTGAGTAATAAGTTTGCAGCAGCGTGACTGACGCCCCGCTTTGCCTTAGAGCCAATTGAAAAAAAATTAATAAGCCTAAAATCAGATATTTTGACTGGTCCAAGATGATAAAACCGGTTGGGAGCAATAAACCCAAAATAAATTCCAAATTATTAAATTTCAGGAGATGAGAAATTAATAATAGGGGATTGGTTAAACTATTTTTTAAAATTTCCCAAAAATTTTGGCCAAGCCAGGAATAATAAATCAAAAATTTGTAATTTTGGCCTACGGCAAAAAAGCTAATTAAATTTAAGGCTAAAATAAAATAAGCGCCGCTAAAAATTATTGGCGCTAACCGCCAATAAATTTTTCGTTTTTCCACTAAAGCCAAAAAACCAAACATTAAAATCACTAACGAGACGTCTTCGCGCGCCAATAAAGCCAAAAAGCCAAAAAATAAAAAAGGCCAAAAATTTTGTTTTTGATAAAAATAAATCGTCCAGAAAATAAAAAAAACCGCCACGGGTAAAAAGCTAAATTCAAACAAATTGGCGTTATGAACAAAAGGATTAAACAGCCAGGCCAAACTAACAACGGCCGCCCAATTTTTTGTTAAATTATTTTTAGCGATTAAATAAAGCGGCACTGCGCTTAAAGCTAAAAATAAAGTTTGCAAAAATAAGAGCGTGGAAGGTGTTTGCCAAAAAAGATAAAATGGTAAAAGCAAAATTAAAATCGGGCTGAAATGATCTATTAAATAAGTCGGTGGATGAATTGAGGAAGCAAAAAATTGGCCATTGGCGGAATTATAAAAAGCCTGATTAATAATGGCTAAATCCAAGGCATTATAAAAAAAATTTTGGTCTTTCCAAAAACTTAGGCCAAAAAAAATCACCAGATAAATTAAAACGGCGATTACAACCAATTTAAAATGAAAATTATTTAATTTAAAGCGAGAAAACATATTTTTAAAGCCCTGCCGGGCAAAAACCAAAAGCAGGGCTTTAAGATGAGTTAGAATTCATTAGGCCGTAGCGCCAGTGGCCTGAAGTAGATTATTAATGACAAAGGAGGTAATGGCAAAAGCCAAAAGGACAATGGCTGCACCAATAATCGCGGCGACCATGGTTTTTTTCGCGGCGGTAATTTTTTCGTCGTTGCCCGCCGCGGTCATCCAGACAAAACCGGCGTATAAAATCAAAATCAAAAAAATGACACCCAGAAAACCTAAAACAACCCTGATGATCTCGGCGATAGTGCTTGCCAAAAGATCGGGATCAGCTTGTTCTTGGCCGTAAATATCGGCAATCGGCTCAAGCTGACTATTGACTAAGTCCGGCAGTTCGCTTGATGAAGCAAAAACCGGCAAACTTATGGCAAAAACCGAAGCTAAATTTAAGGCGATGGCCAAGCCAATTATAGAAAAAAGTTTTTTCATAAAAATAAATTAGTTTTAAAATGATTAAACCGACCTTAATTTATTATAACAGGTTTAATTTTTTTCGTATATTGACAAAAATATTAAAAAATGATATGGTTTAATGTTGGTTGAAAGAGAACCAGAAAAGTAAACCAAAAATTCCGCTTAGGCGGATAAGGAGGAAAAAATGAAAAAGTGGCTTGGTGGTTTTTTAGTGTTTTGGTTGATTGGTTGCGCTACGGCTGGGCCGTTTGCGGTTTCCCCAAAAGTTTACCGTGGCATTGAGAAAAAAGTCGTTGCCCGGGAAAACGCCAAAACCGCTTATTACAAAGCTCAAGGCGAAAGCTATGAAGCGGGCGGCGCCGGCGAAGTTATTTCAAAACGTTCTTTGTTTGCCCCGGAGTTTTATCACGACGGCGTACTGGTCAACAGACGTCATCAGCCGGTGACTTTCATGATCACCGGAAAGCTTGGCGTGACGGAAATGGTGGACGCGATGAGTTTGCTGCCCATTAGATTGCCGCCCGGCGCTTATTGGGTGCAAATCTACGCGGGGGACAGTTCATGGCCGTATCGTCGGGGCAATGTCGTGATTGATCGCCAGACCGGCGATTCTGTCCTTGACGGAAACCCATATGATTTTGTTATCATGGCGCCTTAAACGCCATGTTGCAAAAAGAGAAAATAAAAAGGGACGAACCAGAAAAATGGTTTCGTCCTTTTCTTTTTTTTACCCTAACTCCTAAATCCTAATTTCCTAACTTCCTAACCCAGGCCCGCGCCGCCGCGCGTCGCTTCTAAAATTTTATCAATGACAAAGAAAGTAATCGCGTAAGCCATTAAAACAATTGTTACGCCAATCAGAGCGGAAAACATAATGGTTTTGGCTTTTGAAATTTTTTCCGCATTGCCCGCGGAAACCAGCCACAAATAACCGGCGTAAATAATTAAAATAATAAAAACCACGCCGAGAAATGATAAAAAGATTTTAATAATCCGAGAAATTATTTGGCCCAGGCTTAAATCAGCGCCCAAGCCTACTTCGCCAATAAAAGCTTGATCTTGTTTATCAAGCTCGGCTTGGGCGTCAGGGCTTAGAGTTTGAGTGGTTGCCCAAGCCAAAGCCGGCAGCAAAAAAATTGTCAGTAAAGAGGTTAAGCAAATTGATTTTAATAAAAAATGAGACATATTAGCCAGCATAGGGAACGCCAGTGCCGCCGCTGCGGTTGCCAATTAAAAAATTAGTCAGGGTAAGATAAATCGCGGCTGCGGCCAAAATGACGATTAAGCCGACAATGCCCCAGCGGATAATGTCATTGGCCTTTTTGATTTTTTCCTGATTGCCCGCGGCCGTGAGCCACAAATATCCGCCGTAAATAGTGTAAGAAATAAAAATAATGCCGATCAACGAAATAAAAATTTGGGCAATGCGGCCAGCTAAAGAGGCTAAACCTGTTTCGGCGTTGCCGACCCCCACGTCATAGCCCGCATTCGTGCCAGCGCGGTTTAAAAAATCTTCTAAGCCGGTGCGGTCTGGTTCAACTTGGGCAAAAGTGAAAGCCGGCGCTAATAAATACATAAGGACTAGGGCCAAGAGAATTATTTTAAGATTTTTTTTAATTAACTTCGTCATTTTATTAAGGAATAGTTTTTGATAAGCTAATCAGATGGTCCAGGGTCGTAAGGTTGGCCGCCTTGTCCGGCGCTGTCCGGCGGCGATTGATAACCCGTGCTTTTTATTAAGCGGCCGACGACAAAAGCGGTAATGGCGTAAGCGGCCAAGACGATAATAATGCCGGTGATGCTGCCGCGGATAATCGCCTTGGCCTTGCTAATGTTTTCCTCGTTGCCTCTGGCCGTGAGCCAAACATAGCCGCCATAAATAATGTAGGCCATAAAAATCACGCCCAAAAGCGTGAGAAAGCCCTGAATAATTGAGCCAATCATTTCCGGCAAGTTGGCCTTGTCGTCAGTTTGTTGAAAGCCAGCGTTTAGTCCGACATTTTTTAATTTATCGGTCAAATTCAGGGTAGCGGCTGGCGTTGAATCATCAGTGGCAAGAACTGCGATTGTGGATAAAACAAAAATTGTTAAGAGGGTAAACGAGATTAAAATTTTTTGTTCCAATTTCATCTTAGTTTTTTTATATCTTACTGCTATTGCTGGCTTGAGCCGACAGCCGCTTGCTGTAGAGATGTCGTGACAAAATAAGAAATCGCGTAAGCGCCCAAAACAATAATTAAGCCGATAATCGCTTGGCGGATAATGTCTTTGGCTTTTTTGACTTCTTCTTCGCGGCCCGATGCCATCAGCCATTTATAGCCGCCGTAAATGATCAAAATCATAAAAATAACGCCAAAGATGCTTAAAAAGGAGTTAATGATTCGGCCGACAATTATTTGCGCTTTCTTTTCCACGTTATCACCGCCCGGCAAAGCAATGCCTTTTAAAGCTGCTCTCATTTTTTCGGTGATGGTTTCGTTTTGGGGGAGCGTTTGAGCAAAAATCGGTTGAATAATTAAAGTCAGATTAACGCCAAACATGATTAAGAGGATAAGCCAAGGAATGATTTGTTTTTTCATAAAATTAACCTCATAAATTGATTATACCGCTTTTTCAAGGAAATGGGCAGACTATTATTGAGCGGGTTGGTCGGGGATATTAGTCGCGTTGCCGATTTGGATTAAAATAAATTCCGTTAGAATTCTCGCCAAAACAATGATAATTAGGCCGATCACCACTTCGCGGGTGATTTTTTTCGCTTTTTCCACTTGCTCTTCGCGGCCATGGGCGTTAAGCCACAGATAACCGGCATAAATCAGTAACAAGAAAAAAATGATGCCGGTAAAAGTCAAAAGAGCATTAAGCAGAGCGAAAATGCCGGCCAGAAACGGGTCGCCAACCACCTTTACGGCCTGGCCGCCGCCATAAGCCGCGTCAATGGCGCGTTTGGCCGGGCCGAACATCCGATCAAAAATTGATTCCGCCGCTAAAGTCGGCAGAGTCAAAGCAAAAAAGCCAAAAATTGAAATAATAATCTGAAGATAAATTTTTTTTAGAATTTTTAACATATTTAAAAGGGAACGGTTTGCGCTAAGTAGAATAAGGCTAATTCGGCCATTAAGCGGCCGCCGATAATCACCGCTAAACCAATCAGCGCGCCGATAATAATTTTTTTCGCCCGTTCAATTTGTTCTTCCTTGCCTTGGGCCGTCATCCATAGCCATCCGCCGTAAATGGCCAAAACCATGAAAAACGCGCCGAAAATGGCGGCAAAGCCGTTTAAATAAATTGACCACGCTTCAACAAATTCTTTTTGCGGCGCGCCGGTTTGCTTGTTAACGTCATACCCCGCCGCATCCCCGGTTTGTTTAAAGCCATTGATAATTTGGGTAGCCGGGCTGGCCGCGCCAGCTAAAGTCAAAGACAAGAAATAAGAAATAAGAAATAAGAAAAGAAAGACGGGAAGAAAGGTTAAGATTATTTTTTTTGATCCCATATTTATTTTAAAGTCGCGCCTTTAAGCGCGTTTAAAATCAGCCAAACCAGGGCGTAGGCCATAAAAACCGTGATTAAACCGAAAAGCGCGTTTAAAATAAAAGTCTTGGCTTTTTTGATGCGATCTTCATTGCCGGTGGCCGACATCCAAAGATATCCCCCGATTAAAATAAACGTTAAAAAGACAATGCCGATAACGCCAAATAAATAATTAACAACCAAACCTAAAATGTTGGCTAAATCCGGCTCTTCGCTTCCGGCGTCACTAATGCCGGCTTGGCCGGCCGTGACGTCCAAGCCCGTTTTAACTTGCTCTTGCGGCGCGGCGCTTAAAGCGAAATAAGAAAAACCAAAAGAAGCAATAACGAGGAAGGCGAGGATTATTAGTTTTAAATTTCTTTTTTTCATGAATTTACCCTACCCCTTGTTTTAAAGCGGCCAAAACCACGTAAACCAGGGCATAGGCAAAGAAAATAATTAAAATACCATTAATGCCCCAGACAATCGTTTCTTTGCCCTTTTTGACTTTTTCTTCCTGGCCGCCGGCGGTCATCCAAAAAAACGCGCCAATAAAAGTGACTAATAAAAAAATTACCCCGAAAATGCCAAAGAGGTAATTAATAATCGCGCCTAAAACCACGGGCAGGTTAGTCGGTTGATTTTGCAAATCCGCTTTAGCCGCGGTTTCCTGCAAATTTCCTTTAATAATATCCACGCCGGATCCAGCCAATGCCCAAAGCGGCAAAAAAATTAAACCAGCGATAATTAAAAATTGAAAAAATCTTTTTTTGACTAAATTAAGCATTCTGACTCCAAAAGAGGAGACCTAAAGCAAAAAACTTTGAGGTCTCCCCGTCTTGATTTTCAATTAAATTAGATAACGGTTGACTTAAATTTAATCCCCCGTCGTGGCGCGGATAAGCTGGCTGACCACAAATTGAGCGATTGCGTAAGCGGTAAAGATAATGACTAAACCGATAATGCCGGCCGTAATGATTTTTTTGGCTTCGCTGACTTTTTCTTCATTGCCGCCTGAAGTCAACCAGCGGAAACCGCCCCAAAGAATAATGACAATGGCTAAAATACCTAAAAATCCGAGCAAGACGTTCACAATCGTCATCACGCCTTCGCGTAAATCTTTGGTGCCCAATCCGGTATAAGTGCCGTATTCAATGCCGGTTTCTAAAGCCAAAACAGGCATAACCGTCATGGCAAAAAGCATGGCTAAAGTGGTTAAAAAGATGGTTTTTTTCATTTTTCCACCTCCTTTCTTTGTTCGCAAATATTGCCCTTTTAATAAAGACAGAGCAGTTAGCGATTAAAAGTAATTAAATTAACTTGGGGATAGCTTAATTATAATAGATATTTATCAACGGTGTCAATTAAATCAGTTTTTTATTAAAAATTTAGGCGGATTAATTTTAATTGGGCCCAAAATAATCATCCCAGTAGTCTCCCGAGTCACCCTGGTCCCGAGAAGGCTCCCACATTTGTCCGGGTTTTTGACTGCCAGTTGAATCACCGCCCGATGGCGCTCCAAACCAAGAACGGCCAAAAATCTTGACGTTGCCAATATCACCGCCGGTTAAGGCGTTAATCGTGAAATTGACAATGACCCAGGAACTTAAAACCACGATTAAGCCAATCGCCGCCGCGATCAAAGCGTTTTTGCCTTTTTGGACTAAGTCCTGATTGCCCGCGGCAATAATCCAAAGCACGCCGCCGTACATAAAAGCCAAAAGCGCGACCATGCCGGTTAAAGCCAAAATTAACTGGGAAAAATTAATGATCGTTTGAAAGACATCATTGAGGTCGCACTCGGTGTTTATGTCAGAATCAGTGCAGTCGCAAGGAATAAGAACTCCGTCGCCAATTTTAGCGCTTTCCAGCCAACCGACTTTTTGGCACTGCGAAGCTTCGGCGGCAAAAACCGGTGCCGCCGCAAAAACCAGACTGCCTAAGATTAAGACGGCTAAGAATATATTTTTTACCCGGAGGAACATATTGTAATAAATCAAATCTTAAATAAATATGATTTGTCATTGCGAGGAGTCCCGACTTTACGTCGGGACGACGAAGCAATCTCTAAAAAAGGGATTGCTTCGCCCCGCGGCTGCGGGGCTCGCAATGACACGCGGGGCAATGAATCTTTATTACCGCATCGTCTGCGCCACTTTTAACGCCGCGTTTTTGACGATCTCCTGGAGGTTGCCGCCTTTAGCTGCCAATTCAATCATTTCCTTAAATGCGCTTTCCATGGCTTGCGGATTTGCCCCGCGATACCAGCTTTTGGCGGTTAAGAGCTGTTCGGCAAAAGTTTTTAAATCGTCATTATTCACTTGGTCTTCAATTAAAGTCCGCAACGCCGTTGGTTTTAATGTTTTATCCAAATATTTTTTCGCTTCCGTTCGCTTGGTTAAAAATTGGATAAAATCCCAAGCTTCGTTAATATTTTTGCTTTTAGCCGACACGGTTTGCGTCCAATAATTGGCAAAATTAATTTCCGGGCGGCCTTCAATCTGCAGCATTTTGGTGATGGCGTAATTTAACTTGCCTTGGCGTTTGGCCGCCAAATAAGGCAGGTGATAATTGTAGCCAAAAACCATGGCCAGCCGCCCTTGGGCAAAAGCGTCAAGCGAATTCGGCATGGCTTCGTTCCAGGCGTAAACTTCTTTGCTGTTATTGGCAAAATCGGTGAAAAATCTGACCGCTTCCGGGCCGGGATTATAAGTCCGATCGACAAAACCCGCCGGCACTTGGTCAAAAGTCACTTGGCCGCCGTTAGTCATCACCGCGCCGTTTTGCATCATTAATAGCGATAAAATGTCAGTCGCGCGCTCCACATTGTTGGCTGCGCCTAAGGCCACGCCTGATTGAACCAAATTGCCGTTTTGATCTTGAAAAGTTAATTTTTTGACGTTTTCCTGCAAAGTCAGCCAATTAGTCGGCGGCAGGGGCAGGCCGGCGTTGTTAAACAAATCGCGATTGTAAAACAAAACTAAAGTGTCCACGCTTAAAGGCAGGCCGTAAATTTTATTGTCGCGCACCATGTCGTCATAAACCACGTCAATAAAATTAGTTTTTAATTGGGCCGGAGTTAAGCTGTTGGTTTCGCGCACTTCCACCAAGGTTTCTTCTTTAATGCCCAAGCTTTTTTTGGTCACCTGATAAGCGAGCTTGGTTTTGGCCGGCAGGGGCTCAAGTTTGGGCAAATATTTATCAATCCAAGTGTTGTGCAGAGAAATAATGTCCGGGCCGCGGTCTTCGGCCAAGGCGTCCAGAAGTTCTTTTTCGTATTCTTCGGGCCGAAGTTTGCGGTAATTAATCGTGATGTGCGGATGAAGCGTTTTGTAGTCATTGATAATTTCCGTGAAATTTTGGGGTTCGTCAAAAACGCCCCACCAATTTATGGTGATCGGCTCAAGCAAAGCCTTGTCTGATGGCGCAACTAATTTGCAGCGCAGCCCCGTGGTTAAAACAAACACGCCCAGAAGAAGTAAAATAGTGAATTTAGTTTTGAATATTTTTTGCATGATTAAATATTTAATTAAGCGCCAAATTCCAAGCACCAAGTTCTAGATAAATCTTAAATGAGTATCTCTTTCGTCATTGCGAGGAGTCCCGCGGCCGCGGGACGACGAAGCAATCTCTGACTAATTTACACGAGATTGCTTCGCTCCCTTCAGTCGCTCGCAATGACATACCCCGTGTTAATAATTTATTTGGGATTTGTCCGCCAGCTGGCGGATTAGAAATTAGAAATTTCTACACTTTGTTTTTCAAAAATTTTTTAAACTCGGCCCCGACTTCTTTGTCCTTTAAACCAAATTCCACGTTCGCCTTGAGCCAGCCGAGTTTGGAGCCGGGATCAAAAAGCGTGCCGTCAATGACTTTGGCGTAGATCGGACGTTTTTTAAGCATTTGGGCAATGGCATCCACTAGCCACAGCTCGTTATCTCGTCCTAATTTGGTTTTTTTCAAAGCGCTAAAAATTTCCGGCGGGAAAATATAGCCGCCGTGCGAAGCCAGCCGGCTTTTGATTTTCGGGCCGGGCTTTTCGTAAATCGCTTTGACCTGGTAAACGTCTTTTTCAACTTGAACGCCTTCAATAATGCCGTATTTTTTCGTGCCCTCGTCATCAGTTAATTTAGTGGTAATGACCGCGTCGCCGTATTTTTCATAAACATCCATTAATTGCCGCAGATGGGGTTTTTTCGGACAAACCCAAATGTCATCGCCCCAAACCACGGCAAACGGTTCATCGCCCACGACTTCTTGGGCGTTTAAAACCGGGGTGCCGTTGCCATAAGGCCCTTTTTGGCGGATAAAAATAAAGTTTGCCAATTCGGCAAGCTCTTTAATTTGCTTTTGGGCCTTGGTTTTGCCGACTTTTTTTAGATAATCTTCCAAAAATTCATTGCGGTCAAAATGATCTTCAATCGCGCGCTTGGTCGCGCCCGTAACTAAAATTACGTCCGAAATGCCGGCGGCAACAGCCTGTTCCACAATATATTGGATAATTGGTTTGTCCACGATTGGCAGCATTTCTTTGGGCTGGGCCTTGGTCGCGGGCAAAAGCCGAGTGCCCAAGCCCGCCACGGGAATGACGACTTTTCGTATTTTACTCATGATGCGAATATACAAATTATACTAATCTACGAATATTACGAATGACCTCTTAATTTATTCGTAAATTAGCATCATTCGCAGATTCGTATCAATCTAATTATAACAGAAAATGGGTAAATTGTAAAAAATAGTTATATATGTTAATTTAAAGCTGGTTAAGCCAAAATTTAAGGAAGGGTGCCTGAGTGGTTGAAAGGGCCGCTCTCGAAAAGCGGTAAGGCAGAAATGTCTTCGTGGGTTCAAATCCCACCCCTTCCGTTTATCTTATTTAGAAGTTTTTAGAAAATAATATGGCCGAAGTCAAAATTTTAATTCAAGGCTATTTTAAAGATATCTCAAAAACTAGATGCCGCGCTGGGTCCACTATTGTTTTAATTCAAGAGAAAGGTAAAAATATTTTAGTTGACACGGGCAATCCTTGCGATGAAAAAAAGATTGTTAACTCATTGGCCAAAAGAAAACTGAAGCCAAAAGATATAGATTTTGTCATTCTTACCCATTTTCACCCGGATCATACAGGGTGCAATTATTTATTTAAAAAAGCTCGCTTTATTATACCCGGGGTTTCTTTTTGGGATGATATATTTGATCGGGCCCCTAAAAATCAAAAGTTAAGCGAAAATATGAAACTGATTCCCACGCCAGGTCACACAGAAGATAGTGCTACTCTTTTAGTAAAAACTAGTATCGGCATTGTTGCCTGTGTCGGGGATTTATTTTGGTTTAAGGGTGATAGAAAAACGAAATTATTAGAAGAGGACTGCTTTAATAAAAAATTATTTTATAAAAATCGACAAAAAATTTTAAAGCTGGCGGATTATATTATTCCGGGCCACGGCGATATGTTTAAAGTTCACCCCGTTAGATAACGAAGTATCCATTATTCTATAAGGGGTGAGCTCGTTAAATAAAGTATATGTATTACGTTTATATTTTAC
>DATDWV010000090.1:0-7756 GCA_035289505.1 Patescibacteria group bacterium
GATAATTAATTTTTCGCCGATTTGAATGTCATTTAGGGAAGCCAAACGGTTAGCTTCAATAATTTTATCCACTTCCACGCCGTATTGTTTGGCGATTTTGGCTAAAGTTTGGCCGCGGCTGACTTTATGCTGAACACCAGAGGTCGGCAGAATGGTTAATTTGTCTCCCGGTCGAATTAAGGTGTAAGCTGTTAAATTATTTTCCCATAAAATCGTGTTAATTGAGATACCGAAACGGTCGGCGATATCTGAAATGGTGTCGCCAATGGCCACCGTGTAATAATCAATTTGATTTCTGATCCGATTTTGTTCTTCGGTTGGCGAGAGAATCTGTCGAATTAAAGCGGAGTCACCGGTAACCGTTGACGGCAGAATTTCCGAATCATTTTCGTCTAAGTGGGGTTCAAGAGCAACTCCGGCTTGGCCCAAGTAGCGGCTGATTTTTTTGGTTTCCAGCAGCGCTCCCTCTTCTTCAACTGATAAACTTATGTCTTCGGGCGTGACCAAGGAAGCAATAATACTAGTTTGGCCGAAATCCTGGCGACGGACTTCATAGGCGTCTAAATTAGCGGCAAAAGTGATGGTGGCCAAAATAATAATAATAAAGTGAATTAAAAAGCGGCGGACAAAAGGATGAATTAAGCGATGGCGGATTTTTTGCGGCGCGTAAAACTTGGTTGAAATTTTGCGAATGACTAAATAGGTTTTATAAACGGGCAAAACCAGCGCTAATAACAAAAAACGCCCTAATATTTTTAGCGGCTTGGCGGTAATTTTTATCAGCTTAGGCGTTGCTCGCCCGAAATTAATCGCCGATTTTAGCGTTTTTACCAAAACGATAATGATTAGATTTTTAAATTTCTCGGAAATAAATTTCATCAAAATTTATAGGTTAAGAATATCATAAATCAGAAGATGTTGTCAATCTCTTTCGTTTGATTTTTAATCTTAAATATGTTAAATTAAAAGAGGAAATTAAATTTGAAGTCAGTTTAATTTTTATGGATTATACCCCTTATTTAATTTTATTTACGATTATAATCGGTTTTGGCGCCATCATCTTTTTTTTAAATAAAAAAATCCAGACTTTGTCCGAAAAGCCTAAGGCGGATCAGGCGATGCTGATGCTCCAAAATCAAATTAATGAAATTAACAAAACTTTAGACAATAAACTGGGCCAAACCAATGAAGTGATTCAAAAACATTCTGATCAGAATTTACACATCATCAAGGTGTTGACTCAAGAATTGACTAGTTTAAGGGAAACCAATAAACAGGTGCTTGGCGTCCAGGACCAGATCAAGGGTTTGGAACGAGTGCTGACTAGCCAAAAGCAGCGCGGTAATTTAGGTGAAGCGGGACTGCAATTAGTGATGGAAAATATTTTGCCGCCCAACGCTTTTAAAATTCAGTATAAATTTGACGATGGCGACATAGTTGACGCCGCAATTTTCACTAAAGACGGTATTATTCCAGTTGACGCTAAATATTCTTTAGATAATTATAATCGGATTATTAACGAAACTGATGAAAAGAGGCGTCAACTGCTGGAAAACGACTTTAAAAATGATTTAAAAAAAAGGATTGATGAGACTAGTAAATATATTAAACCAAGCCAGGGAACGCTCAATTTTGCTTTTATGTTTATTCCAGCCGAAGCGATTTATTATGATTTATTGGTTAATGAAGTCGGCGCGGTCAAAGTTAACACGCGTAATTTAATTGATTATGCGTTTAAAGAAAAAAGAGTGATTATTGTTTCACCGACCACCTTTGCCGCTTATTTGCAAACAGTTTTGCAGGGTTTAAATGCTTTAAAATTGGAAAAACAGACTCAAGAAATCATAAAACGAGTTGAGCTTTTACAGCGGCACTTGCTGGCTTACGATGACTATGCTAAAAGACTGGGCAAGAATTTGGAGACCGTGGTTAATACTTATAACACTTCACAAAAACAGTTGAAAATGATTGATAAAGATGTGGTGAAAATTTCTGGCGTTGATGAAAGTATTGAACCTTTGCAATTAGAAAAACCAAAAGAAGATGAATAATGAAATTAAACAATTAAGCGATTTGGAATCGGCCATAATTAAGACTATGGCTTTTTTTGATATTTTTGATTACCCTCTAACCTTATTGGAAGCTTATAAATGGCTTTTTTCAATACCTAACAATAAAATTAAAATTAACTTGAGTGAGGTTTTAGAGCAATTGGAAGAATTGAAAAATAAAAAAATTATTGAAACACAAAATGGTTTTTATTTTTTTCCCGGCCGGAAAAATTTAATTGATATTCGCCGCGGCCGTTATTTATTGGCGGAAAATAAATTTAAAATTGCTTTGCGGGCGGCTAAAATTTTGCGAGTTACGCCTTTTGTAAAAATGATTGGTATTTGCAACAATGCCGCCTATGCCAACGCGAACAGAGAAAGCGACATCGATTTTTTTATTATTGTCAGACAAAACCGGCTTTGGCTCACCCGCCTTTTCATTACCTTTTGGCTTTCAATTTTTGGTTTGCGCCGCCGCCGGCAACTAATCACTAATCGCATCTGTTTGAGTTTTTATTTAACTGACGATCAGCTTAATTTAGAAAAAATCGCCATTCAGCCAAAAGATCCTTATTTAATTTATTGGTTGGCGACGCTGGCGCCAATTTATCGGCCTGAATTTTATTTTCAATTTTTAGAGGCTAATTTTTGGCTTAAAAATTATTTGGCTAATTTTTATCCAGTTATTTTAAATCAAAGACGTTTTACGGAGGATAATATTTTAACTAAAATTTTTAAAACCGCAAGCGAAAAAATTTTTTCCGGTTTTTTCGGCTTAATTTTTGAAAAATTAAGCCGATTTATCCAGCGGCTTAAAATGAAAGCGAATAAAAAAAGCTTGGCCAATTTTCCCGACACCCGAGTCATTATTAGTGACGCGATGCTGAAATTTCATGAAACTGATCGGCGGCAAGATTATTTCCAAGTTTGGCAAGAAAAACTAATTAGTTTAGGCATTAATGACTAATTCTTCAATAAAAAACCAATTAATTTTAATTTTTACTTTTGCCTATTTGGCCGCCTTTACTATTAACGGGGTTTGGCAGGCTAATTTTGAATTTTTATATTATACGTTTTTAATCGTTGCTTTGATTTATCTAATTATTAGATTTAACAAATTTTTGCATCTCGCTTTTTTTATTTTGTTTAATTTGTCAATTCTTGGATTTTTAAATCTCCTTGGCGGCAATCTATATTTGGCCGGCTTGCGGCTCTATGATTTTTATTTATTGCCGGGACTAATCCGCTATGACAATTTTATCCACGCCTACGGCACTTTTATCGCCACCCTGGCTTTATACAGTTTGCTTTTTAATTTTATTAATCCGGAAATTAAAAAGCGGTATTGGCTTTTCGCCGTAATTTTAATTTTAATGGCCATTGGTTTAGGCACCATTGTTGAATTAGTTGAATTTTTGGCCGTTATCTTTTTTAATGTCGCCGGAAAAGTCGGGGACTATTACAATAACACCTTGGATTTGGTCTTTAATACTTTAGGCTCAATTTTAGCGACCATCATTATTTATTTTTATCGGAATCCGCCTAATTTTTTTAAAAAAATCAATGGTTAAAATTCAAAAAATAATTGAGTTCGGATTTTATCTTTTCATTTTTTTGCTGCCCTGGCAGACGCGCTTAATCTGGCAGGAAGCTTATTTAAACGGCTTTGTCTGGGAATACGGCCGCTTTAGCTTATACGGGACAGAAATTATTTTATGGCTGATAATATTGTTTTGGGGTTTTAGCCTTTTTAAAAATTTTTTTTGGGAAAAAATAAGTTGGTCAGAGTTGATTATTCAATTAAAAAAGCCCCAGGTTTTGATTTACTGGTTAATTATTTTATTTTTGTTTTCCGCCATTTTGTCCGGATTTTGGGCGCTTGATGGCCGCTTGGCTTTTTTCCGCGCTTTTGTTTTGATTGAAGCCGTGGCTTTATTTTCTTTGGTTTTAAATTTTAAAATTTCGTTTAAAAAGTTAGCAATTTGCTGGGTGGCCAGCGCGACAATCCAAAGTGTTTTCGCGATTTGGCAATTTTTTAATCAATTCGTTTTCGCCAATAAATGGCTTGGTTTGGCCGAGCATTTGTCCACAGTGTCAGGCTCAATTATTTTACAGACTGTTTCTGAACGATGGCTTCGGGCTTACGGCAGTTTGCCTCACCCTAATATTTTAGGCGGTTTTTTGGCGATTAGTCTGCTTTTCCTGCTTTATTTGGCGTTTATCGCCCAAACGCGCAATCAGCGTTTTTTTGTTTTAACGTCTTTGGTCGTCATTATGCCCGCCTTATTTTTTTCTTTTTCCCGCTCGGCTTGGCTGGCGCTGATTTTCTCCTTATTAATTTTAAGTTTTTGGCTTTTAAAAAATAAAAATTATTTATGGCACAAGCCTTTTATTAAAATTTTTTTATTAATGGTTTTAATGGTTGTGATTTTAGGGATAAATTTAAAAAATCCGCTGTTAACCAGAATTTTAGGGCGGGAACCGGCCGAAATTACTTCAATTCAATTGCGTTTGACTTTTACCGAGCAAGCCATAGAATTAATTAAAAAAAATCCTTGGGCGGGAACCGGCATCGGCAATTATACCTTAGGCGTTTTTCGGCAGATTAATTCTTTTTGGCCGGGCTGGGCTTATCAACCGGTGCATAATATTTATTTTTTGGTTTTAGCCGAATCGGGTGTTTTTGGCGCGCTGCTTTTTTATTTGATTCTGATTTTATTAATCCGCGGCTTGAAAAAAAGTCCAGCACCCCCTTTGCCGATTAATCATTTGGAAAAAATTATTGTTTCACTCGCTTTATTTTCCATTTTAATTATTTCTTTTTTTGATCACTATTTTTGGACGCTTTATTTTGGGGTGATAATTTTTTGGCTGGTTTTAGCGTTGAATTTGAAGCAGTTGGCAAAAGGCGATAATCGGCCTTGACCCCTCACCTGATCGGTTATGGTTTTTTATAATTTTCATCATAAATTAAAGTTTTCGTCTAAAAAATAATTTTACAAAAGAACTAGTTTATAATCGGAAAAACCATATATTCAATAACCGTCAGGTGAGGGGCTTGACATATTTTCTAAAATTTTCTAAGATAAAGTATTATTAGCACTCTAAATTATAGAGTGCTAATTTAACCCAAAAATTATTTAAAAATAATTTAGCAAAAATTATGAAACTTAGACCATTAGGCAATCGCATCGTGGTTGAGCCTCTTTCTGAGGAGGAAACCACCAAATCCGGCATTATTTTGCCGGATACGGTTGATAAAGAAAAAAAAGCCGAAGGCAAAGTGACGGCCATTGGCAGCGGTGAAAAAATTACCAAGCTCGGTTTAAAAGTCGGCGACAAAGTCATTTTCGGCAAATACGCCGGCGAAGAAGTTAAGGTTGACGAAAAAGAATATAAAATTTTGTCTGACGAAGACGTCTTGGCGGTGATTGAGTAGTTTTAATTATAAATTTATAACTTATAAAAAATTATGGCAAAACAGCTCTTATTTAACGAAAAAGCCCGAATGGCGATTAAAAAAGGCATTGATCAAGTGGCGAACGCGGTCAAAGTCAGTTTGGGTCCAAAAGGCCGAAACGTCGTTTTAGACAAAGGTTTTGGCTCGCCAACGATTACTAATGACGGGGTAACCATTGCCAAAGACATTGATTTGGAAGACAAATTTGAAAACGTCGGCGCTTCCTTAATTAAGGAAGTGGCGGAAAAAACCAACGACGTGGCCGGTGACGGCACCACCACGGCCACAGTTTTGGCCCAAGCGATTATTGAAGAAGGCTTGAAAAACGTGGCGGCCGGCACCGATCCGATTTCTTTAAAAACCGGTATTCAAAAAACGGTTAACGTGGTCATTGCCGGTTTAAAAAGAATTACCAAACCGATTAAAGACAAAAAAGAAGTGGCGCAAGTCGCCACGATTTCTTCACTTGACCCGCAAGTGGGCCAAATGATCGCCGATATTATGGATGAAGTCGGCAAAGACGGCGTGGTGACGGTGGAAGAAAGCCAGACTTTTGGCTTGCAAAAAGAAGTCGTGCAAGGCATGCGCTTTGACAAGGGCTATGTTTCGCATTACATGGTGACTAACGCTGAGCGGATGGAGGCGGATTTTGAAGAGCCAAATATTTTAATTACCGATCAAAAAGTTTCGGCGATTCACGATATTTTACCGTTGCTTGAAAAAATCGCCCAAGGCGGCAAAAAAGAATTAGTGATTATTGCCGACGACATTGAAGGCGAAGCTTTGGCGACTTTTGTCGTTAATAAGCTTCGCGGCACTTTTAATGTTTTAGGCATTAAAGCGCCGGGCTTTGGCGATCGCCGCAAAGAAATGCTCCAAGACATCGCGGCTTTGACCGGCGGCGTTGTTATTTCCGAAGAAATGGGTTTGAAATTGGAAAAAGCCGATTTGGAGCATTTGGGCCAAGCCCGAAAAGTCGTGGCGACTAAAGACTACACGACAATTATTGACGGCAAAGGGGACAAGAAAAAAATTGAAGCCCGAATCAGTCAAATCAAAAAAGAATATGAAATGAGCGATTCGGAATTTGACAAAGAAAAATTGCAGGAGCGTTTGGCGAAATTAGCCGGCGGCGTTGGGGTGATTAAAGTCGGCGCGGCCACAGAAACCGAAATGAAAGAAAAGAAATTTAAAATTGAAGACGCGTTAAACGCGACCAAGGCGGCGGTGGCCGAAGGCATTATCCCCGGCGGCGGCGCGGCTTTGGTGAAAATCGCCAACGCTTTAAACGATTTAATCAAAGAAGAAAAAGTTGAGCTAACCGATGAAGAAAAAATCGGGGCGAAAATTATTCAGCAGGCCTTAAGCGCGCCTTTGCGCCAGATTGCGGCCAATGCCGGCATTAAAGATATTTCCCTGATTATTAACGAGATCAAAGATATCAATGACGCGAATTCCGGCTATGATTTTAGCACCATGCAAAAAGTGGATATGTTAAAAGCCGGGATCGTGGATCCGATGAAAGTGACGCGCACGGCTTTGGAAAACGCCGCGTCCATCGCGTCAACTTTAATTACGATGGAAGTAGTGGTCACTGATTTGCCGGAGAAAAAAGAAGATCACTCTCACTCAGGCATGGGTGGGGGAATGGACATGATGTGAAGCTCCCGCAATAATTATGAAGAGGATAGGAAAATAAGAGATCAGGTTAATTAAGAGATCAACCCAGCCCCGCGTCTGCGGGGCTGGGTTTTGACTAGATTTTTCTTTTGGCGGTGAACTGATTTTATGTTATAATAAACCTAATTCATAATTCATAATTTTTAAATCTATGCCGGAACAAAAAGTCAATTTATCGGAAAAAAGAGTTTGGGCCGCGGCGGGTTATCTTTGGATTTTAAGCCTCGTCGTCTTAGCCGCTAGAAAAGACAACGATTTTGTCCGTTTCCACGCCAGCCAAGGTTCGCTCCTGTTTGTGATATCCGTTGTTTTGTGGTTTATCCCGATGTTAGGCTGGCTGCTTAATATTATCGTGATGATTGCCGCGATTGTCGGCATCATCAAAGCTTTGCAGGGCGAAAAATGGGAATTGCCGATTTTGGGCGGGGCGGCCAAAAGTTTTGGTGATTGGCTGATTAAGACGTTAAAATTGTAACGCGAATCAAGCAAATGGGCGCTAATAACGCGAATTTTATTTGCGTCATTAGCTGTTATTCGCATAATTAGCATTATGAAACGAACAAAA
>DATDWV010000091.1:0-5307 GCA_035289505.1 Patescibacteria group bacterium
AGTGGGGGAATATAAAAAGTATTAATTTGATAAAATTATTAAAAAAATCAAAGTGACCTTATTTACATGCGAGATTGCTTCGCTCTCCGCCAGCTGGCGGATCACTCGCAATGACAATAAAAAATTTTTAGTGGAAGTTCTTAATAGTTAAGACTGATTAGGACAATTCAGGACATTGGTTTTTAGCTTGTAGTTTGTCCCGATTTTAGTCGGGGTAGCTTGCAGAATTTTCAATATAAGTCTAAATATGATAGTTAGGACTTTATTTTTGCTTTATATGTGTCGCCTAAACACATTTCACGACGCTAATCAGCGTCGTGAAATGTGTGTTATCTTATACGACACTAAAATGTATTTATTTAGAATATCTATTTAGTGTCGTATAAGATATATTGTGCGACTCATTAATATCATTAAATTATAACTAATTAACCCTCCTCTGATAATTTGCTTTTATCTACTTTTATTTTCATTACGGCAAGTATTCTAAAGGATTAACCGGAATGCCGTTTAACCTAACTTCAAAATGAAGATGAGGGCCGGTGGTTAGGGGCCCAGAGCCTGGCGTTCCTGGCAGTCCCCCGCTTAAGGCGATGGTTTGGCCTTTGGTGACAAAATCATCTTCTTTGACTAAGACTTTTGAGACATGGCCGTAAACCGTGGAAAAACCGTCATTATGAATTAACATGACATAGGCGTAACTTTTATCTCCCCTAAATTTAACTCGCGCGACATAGCCGGCTTCCGGGGCTTTAATTGGTGTGCTTTGGCTGGCACGGATATCAACCGCCGGATGTTCGAAAATATAGCGGAAAGGATAGTCGGGATCATGGAAATAAGCCGAGATGCCTCGATCCGGGCTGACCGGCCAATTGAATTTCGCCGGGCCTAAGACGTTAAATTTTTCTTCTTTTTTGAGAGTTTCCAATTTTTGGCGGACTTGTTTCTCCAAAGAGATAATATCGGAATTAATTTGTTGTTGTTCTAATTGAAGCTGGTAAGCCTGTGACTGGTATTGGCGTTCGGTTTGTTTGGTTTGGATTAATAAATATTCTTGAGCTGAACTTTTTTCGGTTAATTCGGCTTTTTTTTGCTGAAGATCGTTTTTTAGTTTTTCTTCCAAATCAGCCTTTTCTTCCCAGGTGGTTTTTTGAACTTGCAAGTTTTGCTTGTCGTTTTTTACTTTATCCAATGAAGATTTCAAGTTATTGTTGATTTGCTGGGTGTATTTAAGCTGATCAAAAAAATCAGAAAAGTTATCGTTGGTTAACATAATTTCCAGATAACTTTTTTGATTTTTTTCGTAAATCAGGCGTATATACTCGGCGATTTTTTCTTTGTGGCCGGCGATATCTTTTTCCAGATTTTGGATTTGCAGGTTTATGGCCTGGATTTCCAAATTAGTTTGATCAATTCTGGCTTGAGTGGCTTCAATATCCAAATTAATTTTCGCGATTTGATTGTCTAAAATCGCGATTTGATTTTTCATGGTTTTCGCTTCACTTTGCTTATCTTTTATTTTTTGACTGTAAGCGTCAATTTGTTTTTGCAGGTCGCTGATTTCTTTTTTGCGCTGATCAATTTTTTGATTTAAATTTTGGACGTCTTCGCTTTGGGCAAAAAGCGGGGTGGAAAAATTAATAAAAAAATTAGCCAAAATAAAGCTAATTATTAGAAAACCAGCTAATAATTTAAAATTTTTAAAGATTTTGTCCCGATTTTTCCCAAATCTTTGATTTGGTGAAAAATCGAGGATCCCGACCAAAGTGTCGGGATTTTTATCTTTATTTTGGTTTCTATTTTTAGCCATCACACTCATTATATCACAGTTTTTATAATTTTTCAAGCGAAACAATGGCTTTTTTAATTCTTTTCATGGAATTTTTTTTGCCTAAGGCTTCGGCGATTTCAAAATTTCCCGGAGAATTTTTTTTGCCGGTTAAAGCCACTCGCATCGGCCAAAGCATCTCCCCTATCCTAAACTGATTTTGATTGATGAAATTAATCGTTTCTTTCTCTAAAATTTCTTTTTGCCATTTTTTTTCCGGCATTTTTTCCAAAAACGATAAAATTTCTTTTAAATTTTTAAGGGTTTGATCTTTGGTCATTTTTTGCCATAAAAGCAATTTCGGATCGTAAATCGGCTCTTTAAAGAAAAATTCGGTTGCCAAAACGATTTCTTCCAATTTTTTGATTCTTTCTTTTTCCGTGGCCACCACTTTTTCTAAATACGATAAATCAGGTTTAAGGCCGGCTTTTTTAAAATAAGGCAGGGCGAGCTTGGCTAATTCTTCATCAGTTTTTTTGCGCAAATAACAGCCGTTTAACCAATCAAGTTTTTCTGAATTAAAAATCGCCCCGGCTTTATTAACCTTTGCTAAATCAAAAGTTTCAATCATTTCTTCTAAATTAAAGATTTCTTGCTCGGTCCCGGGATTCCAGCCTAAAAGCAAAATAAAATTTAAGATCGCTTCTGGCAAATAGCCCTTTTTTAGGTAATCTTCCACGGCCACGTCTCCCTGCCGTTTTGAAAGTTTTGACCGATCCGCGTTTAAAAGCAGCGGCAAATGGGAGAAAGCCGGTGGCGTCCAGCCAAAAGCCAGATAAAGCAAAAGATGCTTGGGGGTTGAAGACAGCCACTCCTCTCCTCTAATCACGTGCGTAATTTCCATTTCATGATCGTCTATGACTGAAGCCAAGTGATAAGTGGGCAAGCCGTCAGATTTTAAAATGATTTGATCATCAAGTATTTTATTGTCAAAACTAACCCGTCCGCGAATCAAATCGGTGAATTCCGTATTGCCGGTTCCTGGAACCTTAAAACGAATCACCGAAGGTTTGTTGGCTTTTATGCGTACAGCAATGTCATCGGAGGTCAGCATACGGCAATTACCGTCATATCTTGGAGGCACCCTTCTTTCTTTTTGTAAAGCTTTTATTTTTTCTAATCGACTTTTTGGGCAAAAACATAAATAAGCTTTGTCATTTTTTACTAAATCTTCGGCGGCTTTTTGATAGATTTTTTTCCTGGCGGACTGAATAATAATTTTTTTATTATCCCAGTCTAAATTGAATAATTTCAAGGTTTTTTTCAGGTTTTCTTCGGCACCTGCGACCACGCGGCTTTGATCGGTGTCTTCAATGCGCAATAAAAAATCACCCTGATTCTTTTTAGCGAACAAAAAATTATACAAAGCCGTGCGCAAGCCGCCGACATGTAAAAAGCCGGTGGGGCTTGGGGCAAAACGGGTTTTAATTTTCTGATTCATCATAATTTTTTGGGAAAAATTTTGATTTAACGATTAGTAAAGGAAAAACAACAAAGGCGTTAAAAATTCTCGGCCAGCGTTTTGGGTCCTTGATTAAGCGATAAAGCCACTCAAGGCCGATTTCTTGTAAAATTTCCGGCGCCCGTTTAATTTTGCCGGAGATATAATCAAAGGTGCCGCCGACGCCGATAGCGACTTTCACCGAAGGCAAGCGGTCCAAATGAGAAAAAATCCATTTTTCCTGTTTGACTTGGCCAAAAGCGACAAATAAAATTTTCGGCTGGCAGTTATTAATTTTTCTAATTAATTCCAAATCTTCGGCGTCTGGATCAACAATCACTCCCCCGCTTTCCGCTCCCGCGACCAAAAGATTGGGAAAATTTTGTTTTAGAATTTCACCGGTTTTTCGGGCAATATCCGGCTCACCCCCCAAAAAAAATATTGAACTATTTTTTTGTTCAGCCAATTCGGAGATTGCCCAGACTAAATCCACCCCAGTTATCCGCCATAATTTTTTTTCTAAAAAATCAGCGGCGTAAATTAAGCCCATTCCGTCCGCGCAGGCAATATCCGCGTAATTTAAAATTTCCCTGAATTTTTTGTCTTTTTGACCGGCGATTAAAAATTCCGGATTAGGCGTGACAATAAAATGCTGGTTTTTTGATTCTAAGAATTGTCCGACCTTTTCTAAAACTTCTTGGAGCGATAAATTATCAATTTTAACGCCAAGGATTTCAACTTTTGTCATACTAAATTAGTTTCTTCGGCCGCGGCAGGGGCTGGCTGTATTTAAAGCGCTGAATCTTCTGAACGTTATCGGCGCGAAAACTGCTTTTGCTCCGAAAACGGGTGACTTTGCTTTTATTGTATTTTCTGCCGGAATGATCTCTCATAGAATTTCTAAATTTATAATAATTAATTTCTAGTTCGCCGGTTGGCGGACTAATGCCCAATGTTTAATTAATGGCAATAAAACATCGCTTCATGTTTGGATTATAACAGAAAAATTTGCTATAATCAAATTGTAATTTTAGCAAAATGTTGAAAAGATTTCTAACAATTTTTGTCATTAGTTATTGCTCATTAGTTATTGGTTTTCTGCCGGCTTTAGGGGCGGAATATTATTTTAATCCTCATTTTATTTTAACCAACGAAGAAATGACGGATTTTGACAGTATGAGTTTGGCTGATATTCAACTTTTTTTAATTAACAAAAAAAGCGGTTTGGCCAATTTGGTTTTATCTGACTATCTTGGGCTAAACAAAAAAGCCAGTGAAATTATCTGGCAAGCGGCGTTGGAAGGCAAAATCAACCCGCGAGTGCTTTTAGCCACTTTACAAAAAGAGCAAAGCTTGATTACGGACCCAGCGCCAACTCAAAATCAATTGGACAAAGCCATGGGTTATCGCTGTCCGGATAACGATGTTTGCAATCCAAAAGCGCTGGGTTTTGGCAAGCAAGTTGACGGCGCGGCTTGGCAGTTCCGCCAGTATTTGGATCAGCCGAGTAATTGGAATTTTCGAGCCGGGTTAGAATATGACATTGACGGATTTTTGATCACACCGGTTAATATCACCACGGCCGCGTTTTATAATTACACGCCACATTATTCGGGCAACAAGCGGCTTTGGCAGATTTGGCAGGATTTTTTCGGCCGCAATTATCCTGATGGTTCGCTGCTTAAAGCGAGTGACAATCCGGCGGTTTGGCTGATTGAATACGGCAGCCGGCGGTTGATTACTTCTTGGGGAATTTTACTTTCCCGTTTTGATCCGAAAAAAATTATCACTATCCCCCGCCCTGACTTAGAAAAGTATCAAGTCGGCAGTGACATTAAATTTCATAACTATTCGCTTTTGAAAATTCCTGATGGTAAAATTTATCTTTTAGTTGACAACAATCTTCGCCATATCGCGTCAATGGAAGTTTTCCGCAGTCTTGGTTTTAATCTGGATGAAGTTTTGGCGATCAACGAAATTGATTTAACGGGTTATCAGTTCGGCGAACAAATTAACGCTGAGAGCGGGTATCCAGTTG
>DATDWV010000092.1:0-2817 GCA_035289505.1 Patescibacteria group bacterium
GCCCGGAGCGCGGCCACGGAAATAAATCCCGGGGCAATCGCCAAAAGCGGCCGAGCGACTGAAGACAAAAAATAGCCGAAAAAAACGAATTGTTTGCGGTTACTAAAACGATCAGACAAAATCCCGGAAACAAATCGAAAAAAACTGGTCGTGCCTTGCAGCAATCCGTCAATTAAGCCGATGCCGGCGCGGCTCACACCCAGGGTCAATAAAAACGCGGGCAGAACCGGCGTGATTAAATCCTGGCCAAAGCCGGAAGCCAGAGCCACAAACGCGACGACAATGACATTGCGGGGAATTTTATTATGAGTAGACATATATTTATTATACTCCACTAATCTTAAGATCCAAAAATGCGCAACTGATAAGTTTTATTGATTCTGCCAATTAAAATCGCCTCAGCGGTGATTTTTTGCTATCATGGCAATATGGACGGAACTATTAGAGACAATATAAAACCAGGGTTAACCGTTGATATTGTTCTAAAACAAGATCAAGGAACTGACGACTTAACGCGCGGCGTGGTGGCGGAAATTTTAACTAATTCACCAAATCATCCGCACGGGATAAAAGTGAGGTTAGTTACCGGCGAGGTTGGCCGCGTCCAAAATATTTTAGATTAGCATGTATTATCTTTACATCCTCAAATGCGCTGACAAAACCCTCTATACCGGGATTGCCATTGATCTATGGCAAAGAGTAAAGGAACATAATTCGTCAAAACTTGGGGGAAAATATACGAGATCGCGTCGGCCGGTTAAACTGGTGTACTCAAAAAAATTTCAGACGCGGTCTGCTGCTGCCAAGGCAGAATTCAGAATTAAAATCTGGTCGCGACAAGAAAAAATAAAACTGATAAAAAATTCAAAAAAATTACATGCGAGTGCCAACTAGAAAACCGGGGAAATACACTCATTTAAAACCTGATTTACATTTAACCCAGGGAAAATTTCAGGCGCTTAAGGAAAAATTGGAAAAGCTCAAAAAAATTATCCGACCGCAAGCCGCGGTAGAAATGCGTCGGTTGGCTGAAATGGGCGATCTCTCGGAAAACGCCGCTTATCAAATCGCTAAAGGCCGCCTGCGGGGGATTAATGACAAAATTTCTAAATTAGAATTTATTTTAAACGGCGCGGCAATCATTAAACCAAATAAAAATTTAGTGACGGTTCAATTGGGAAACACAGTAACCGTTGAAATCGGCGGCAAACAAAAAACTTACTTAATCCTTGGCTCTTCGGAAACCAATCCCGAAAAAGGAATTATTTCTCACCATTCACCGCTTGGATCTACTCTGATCGGACGCCGAATAGGTGACAAGATAAAAATCCAACCAAAAAATCAAGAAGTTAAATGTAAAATAATTAAAATCGAATGAATCTTAAAAAATTGATTTATAGTTGACATTTCAGCGATAGTGTGCTAAACTAATTATTAGATTGAAAGCCGGGAATGATTATTCAAAACTTTCCCGCCGACAATCTATGTGTCTAGTTTAGTTAGAAATAAAGTCGAATTTCTTCTAACTACACCGATAATTCACTTTATTTCTTACTTTAATTATGCAAGGAACAATTAAAAGATTGACTGACAAAAACTTCGGATTTATCAGCCGCGAAGGGGAACAAAAAGATTTGTTTTTCCACGCCAACGAGCTCGACGGTGTTAGTTTCGATGAATTGCGCGAAGGCGACATGGTCAGTTTTGAAATCACTGATGGCCCAAAAGGCCCAGCGGCAACTAAGGTAAAAAAAGCCTAACTTGTTGTCAAAACAAAAAATCGGTCGCCTCTGGTGACCGATTTTTTGGTAACGGTTTTCACTAAATAAATAACTATTAAATATTTGTATTGCGCTCCAGATGTTTAAATTAAAAAAATGAATCAGTTCCAACAATTAAATACAACTTTTGATACCTTGGGCATCTCACCCAAATTTCTTGAAAAATTAAAAAGGCTAAGTTTTGTTACGCCAACGCCAATCCAACATCAAGCCATCCCGATTGCCATTGCCGGCAAAGATATTATCGGCATTGCCCAAACCGGCACGGGTAAGACCTTGGCTTTCGGCATCCCAATGATCCAGCGCTTAGCCGAGCTAAACGGCAAAGGCTTGGTTTTATTGCCAACGCGTGAACTCGCTTTGCAAGTTGACGAGGTTTTGCAAAAAATCGGCGGGCATCTGGGTTTAAGAACCGCAATTTTGATCGGCGGCACTTCATTGCAGCCGCAGCTCCAAGCTCTGCGCAAAAAACCCCATATCATCATTGCCACGCCCGGCCGGATACTTGACCACATGAATCGGCATAATATTAATTTGAATCAAATAGCCATTCTGGTTTTAGATGAGGCGGACCGGATGCTTGATATGGGCTTTGCCCCGCAGATTAAACGAATTTTGGCGGCCCTGACCCAAGAGCATCAAACCATGCTTTTTTCCGCGACCATGCCCTCTGACATTATCACTCTGGCCAACCAATACATGAAATTGCCTCTGCAAATTGAAGTGGCCCGGTCCGGCACGCTCGTGGAAACAATTGAACAAGAATTATTTATGGTTCACCGCGAAGATAAAATTCGCCTCTTGGAAACGCTGGCCTCGCAATATCAAGGCACGATTTTAATTTTTTTGCGCACCAAACACGGCGCCAGAAAAATCTGCAAAGCCATTAATTTCATGGGCCACAAAACCGCCGAAATTCATTCCAATCGAACCTTAAACCAGCGCCGCGAAGCGATGGCCGGCTTTAAATCCGGCAAATACCGAATCTTAGTTGCCACGGATATCGCGGCGCGGGGCATTGACGTGAGCGGCATTG
>DATDWV010000093.1:0-10554 GCA_035289505.1 Patescibacteria group bacterium
CCAATAACGCCACCAACCCTTGGTTTTTTCCAGGCCACTGGCCATTTGATCGCTAATCTCATCTCGCAAGCGCGCTTCAAAATACACGTGCTGGAAGATATAGAATTCGCGGAAACAGTGGCCAATGTACTTGAGTCGAAACCAAGCTTCTTTGGACCAGAACGCGAGCAAATTTTCACGCGGCAATTCGGGACGACGTTCGCGACGTTTGCGGACCGACCAAAACCCGGCCATCATCGGATGCGTGCCTTCGCCAAGCGCGCTGTTGCGATACCAAAAATAATTTCGCATCATTGCCCAAAAACTTTCTGGGGGCAAGCGCTTTAGGGCGGCGATCATCTGCTTTGAGCGATAGAATTCGCGGAAGCATTCAAACATCAGCTGACGCAAATTTTCCCGACTCATGTTGGGATGATCATTGACCGCGTGGAAGCTATCATATTCATTTAAGTCTAGACTCATCGCCACGCCAGCGCCGTACATTCTGATGTGCAATTCCGAACCCGGCAGGGGCGTTAAGATGAAAAGCGAAACCTGATCAACGCCCAGTGCCTTTAATTGCTCAATATCCGCCAAAATGCTTTCCCGTGTTTCCACCGGCCAGCCGATAATAAAGCCAGTGTGGACCGCGATGCCGTGTTTATGCAAAGCGTTGATCATCAGCGGAAAGTTTCTGACCTGATTTTGCCATTTTTTTGCGTCTCGAAGCACTGCCTGATTTAATGACTCAAGGCCAAGAAAAACTTGGCTGCAACCGGCAGCCGCCAACCCTGGAATAAATCCTGACAGCTGAAAAGACGCCAGATCCGCTTCAATCATAAAGCTGATTTTATATCCTTGCTTTCGCAACTTGGCTAGGCCGGCTAAAATTTTGCCCCAGAGTGGATTTCTGGCAAAGTTATCGTCTGTAGCAAAAAAGGAGCAACTGCCTTCTTGGTCGCAAGTTCGCGTGACCATTTCAAAAATTGCTTCAGGGTCGCGGAAACGCTGGCCTCGACCCTGAACATTGATAATGGTGCAGAAGCTGCAAGCAAACGGACAGCCGCGGCCAGTGTCAAACGTCAGTATGTTCGTGGCAGAATCTCTCGCGTGATTCGGTGGTTGTTCTGGCATTGGTGCATTTTTCAAAGACGGTTTGCCGCCGCGATAAAGCAATTGGGGTTGACCGGCTACAATATCAGCCAAAATATCACCCCATTTTTCTTCGGCTTCGCCATGGCAGACAATAATGCCGTCAGCCATTAGTTGCTGGATTTCAGGCGGCATAATGCCTGGACAAGGCACGTCGCTTCTTTTTGGATCATCAGCGGCGATACCGTCAAGCATTGTGCTGATACTGCCGCTGACGTGAAAGCCACCGATCACCACTTGGGCTCCAGCCTTTTTGAACTCATAAGCCAGATCGCGCGCCCGCGGGAATTGATTGGTTTGGACGCCGACTAATCCGACCACGATTTGAGTTTGGCCATCATTAAAACGGCGCACCAATCCTGCCGGGTCATCAACCCGCTGGCCCCACGCTCCGTCGTCAAAAACTTCGATTATGTACTTGGCTACTGGTATAGTTTCGTTGGCTAAAGCTTGTTTGGTCAAAGCGTACATCGCCGCCAAACTATTTGACGGCAAAACAATCCGCCAAAAACGTCTGGGATAACCCCAGTCATCGTAATTGGTTGGCCGAATTAAGATAACGACTAACCGCTTCACCCCCCTCCCCCTAACTGTTAATGTCTTCATCGCCTTACCCTTTCTGTTAATGTAAACTTGAGGTTTCAAGGAGCATTCAATGAATTTATTATAAATATTTTTAGTCAAGGCGTCAATTTTTATTTAATCAAATTTGCCTAATTTGATTAATTTTTAGTATAATTTAAATACCTCTTTATGTTTAAAAAACAAAATCAAAATTTGCCGGTGATTTTCCAGGAGAATAGTGAAAACAACCAAGCCGAGCCGGGCTGGCTTTCGGAGAATAACGACGAAGGCGAGCTTTTGCTGGATGTTTATCAGGATAAAAATAATATTTATGTCCAATCCGCCATGGCCGGGGTTAAACCGGAAGATTTATCCATTTCCCTAAATAACGATTTATTGACGATTCGCGGCAGCCGCCGCCAGTCTTCGGAAGTTGAAGAAAACGATTATTTTTACCAGGAATGCTATTGGGGCAATTTTTCCCGCTCCATTGTCTTGCCAACTCAAGTGAAAGCTGATAAGATATCGGCAACGTTGAAAAACGGGGTTTTAATCGTCAAATTGCCCAAGCTTCGGGGCCGATCAAACATTCCGATTGAGGTGAGCGAAGAGTAATTTTTAAACCAATGATTAAAGACGCGGCGGAATTTGAAAAAGACCATTATCTTTCAGGGCGAATTGAGAAATTGGAAGATAAACAAGGGGTTGTTGTTTTAACCGACGGCCAAAAAGTTTTTTGGCCGATTAATGATTTGCCCCCTGGCTGTCAGCTCGGCGATAAAGTTCGTTTGGTTTTAACCACCGACGGAAAAGAGGCGGAAAAACGCGAACAATTGGCCAAAACGATCTTAAATCAAATCCTAAAATCAAAAGAAAAAGATGGAAACAGGAAGTAAAATCAAAAATAAATCAGAAGCAGAAAAAAAGAAGAATCGCTGGTTGCTATTAACCGCGATTTTTTTGTTAGTTATTTTTATTTTTTTTGGTTTGACTTTAGGCTGGCGCAGCCTTTACGCCCAAAAAATTTACTCGGGCGTTAAAGTCGGTGGTTTTGATTTGTCCGGTAAAACGCCCGATCAAGTTTTGCCGGAACTCAAAAAATTTGAAGCGGAAATTCAAAATCGCGGTTTAGTGTTTAGGGCCAGCGGTAAAGAAGTCAAAATTAATCCGGTCAATATTGCCGCGACAGATCCGGACTTGGCCAAATCAGTTTTAATTTTTGACTGGCCGAAAACCGTTGAGAGTGCCTATTTAGTGGGCCGGGACGGAAATTTTGGCCAGCAATTGATAAACCAAATCAGTGCGGCCTTGTTCGGCCGAAAACTACTTGTTGCTTATCAGCTTGAGGAAACTGAATTATTAAATATTTTAAAAAATTCTTTTGCTGAATTGGAAAAACCGCCAATGGATGCAGCCTTAAAAATTTCGGGCGCGACTTTTGAAATCATTGGTGAACAATCCGGATTTGTCTTTGATTATCAAAAAGCGATTAATCAATTAAAAAGTAATTTAAATGATTTAAATTTAGAACCGGTTAGTTTGGATTTAAATTTTAGCGAGCCGAAAATTAAAAAAGATCAGACTGGCTCGGCGGTCCAAAGTTTGGAGAAAATTTTAGTCGTTGAGTCATTTGCTTTTAAATATGGCAAACAAAAATGGCCGGTGGAAAAAACTGATTTGATTTCCTGGCTGGAATTTCAAATCTTTGAGCGTGAAGTGGTTGTCGGTTTAAATCAGGAAAAAGTTTTTGCTTTTTTGGCGGTGATTGCCGAAAAAATAAACGTGGAATCCCAAGACGCGAAATTCAAATTAGTTGACGGCCGCGTCACCGAATTTCAGGCCAGCCAAGACGGCCAAGAATTTGATTTGGACGCCACTTACCGAAAAATTAATAATCAGCTTTTGCTTGGGTTTGAGCCGGAAATAGAATTGGTGGTTAAAGTGACCAAAGCCAAAGTCGCCACCGCCGAATTAAATAATTTAGGGATTAAAGAATTAATCGGCCGCGGCACGTCAAACTTTAAAGGCAGTCCGGTTAATCGCCGGCACAACATTGCCGTTGGCGCCGCGAGTTTAAACGGCATTCTAATCGCGCCCAACGAAGAATTTTCTTTGCTTAAAGCCTTGGGCCCAGTAGACGCGGAACATGGTTACAAACAGGAATTAGTGATTAAGGGTGACCGGACGATTCCGGAATTCGGCGGCGGTTTATGCCAAATTGGCACCACGACTTTTCGGGCGGCTTTGTATTCCGGCCTGCCGATTACCCAGCGCCGCAATCATTCTTATCGGGTGATTTATTATGAGCCGGCGGGAATGGACGCGACGATTTATGATCCGGCGCCGGATTTTCGTTTTTTGAACGACACCGGAAATTACATTTTATTTACCACAAAAATTGTCGGTGATGATTTGATTTTTGAATTTTACGGCACACGAGACGGCCGCCAAGTTGACTTAGGGCCCAATCCGCCAAAAATTTATAATGTCGTTTCCCCGGGCGAGCCGCGCATGGTTGAGACCGAGGAATTAAAGCCGGGAGAAAAGAAAAAAGTTGAAAGCGCGCATGCCGGCGCGGACACTTATTTTAAATACACCGTCACCTATCCTGACGGCACGATTAAAGAACAGGATTTTTACAGCCATTATATTCCATGGAAAGAAGTTTGGCTGGTGGGTAAAGAGCCGAGCGCGGCCACGACAACCGAGGGAGTGATTGGCCAACCAGCGAGCGAGTCGGCCGGAGCTAATTAAAAAAGCCGCTTACTGGAAGCGACTCCTTTAATTTGACAGTTTAATCCGTTCAAAAATCTGCAGATCCCCCGGCACTAATCCCTGAATTATCGTTTTTACGATTTCAAACTTTAAAGCAGACTTGTTTCGCTTAAAGACATAATTGCATAACAGGTTTAGTGCGGGGTAAATTAATAATTTAGAGGATCTACAAATTTTTGAGCAGATTATTGGAAAATCCGCTGATTAATCTGCAGACCCCGCCCAAATTTTTGCTTCGCAAAAATTTAAGCGGGGCGAGACGAGGTTTTATTCTAAGTGGATAATAAATTTAGAGATGAACTCTTTGATTAATCCGCTGATTAATCTGCAGACAAGAAGTTTGTTTTTAGGAGAAATCCAGCCGGAGCCGGACGGTCCAAGAAACAAACTCCGTGCTTGTCGTGCCTGCAGAAGTTGGATAGCAAGAGTTTCCACGCGGTTTAGCATGGTTGAAAGGAGGTTTGTATATAAGGTACAAATTCCCTTGCTATCCAATTTCCCACAGGCAGACATGCTACCCCTCCCAATCGTGGCACAAGAAGCACACCGGAGGGCAACCCGTTTGGGCTGTCTGCAGATTAATCAATGGATTTATTTGTTATAATGATTTGAAAAGAACCAATTAGCTTAGCAAATTTTTAGACTTTTGTCAATAGCAAGATTTAAAATAAATTAAAAAAACGCTTAAATAAGCGTTTTTTTGTCCCGACGTTGCCGATGTTAAATCGGCATTCCGACTTTACGTCGGAAAAAGTCGGGATCCCGATTCTGCTATCAGCGGACATCGGGATTTTTTTTATTTTGCCCTGATTAAGAAATTCTAACTAATTTATTTTTAGACGTCAAACCTTTCACAATTTCAATTTGTGATTTCGCCACTTTAAAATGCTTGGCTAAAAAATTTATTAATTCCTGATTGGCCTTGCCCTTTTCCGGCGCGGCCTTTAAGCGGATTTTTAAAAAATTTTTTGTTTGTTCAGCGATTTCGGTTTTGCTCGCGCGAGGAATAACTTTGACCGAGATATCCATTTTTTTATTCATTTAAATATGCTTTAAAAACATTTTTTAAGCCGCCATTTAAAGTAAATTGATTGTAATCTTTGGCGTTAATCCATTTAAAATCGTCGTGATCTTGGCTTAAAGTCATGGCATTATTTTTCGCTTCACATTTAAAATAAACGGCGATCACCTGCCAAACTTCTGTTTGTTTTTCAATTTTCCATTCATTAACAAAAAAAGGTTTTTTGACGTCAATGTTTAAATCGGTTTCTTCTTTAATTTCTCTAATTAAACTTTCTTGGAAATTTTGGCCAGTGGGTATCCGACCGCCCGGCACGTCGTAATCGCCGAAATTACTGCCGTCTTGATAATTTTTTGATTCGCGAATAATCAAGATTTTACCTTGATAATTAATAAAACCCTTTGCCGCAATAAATTGTTTAATTTCTTTCATAATTTTTCCAATAAAATTAATTCGACTTTGTCGGTTTTTGTGTCATAAACGGCAAAAGTCGCCTTGTTAAACATGCCGGCGAGCGTGCCGGGATTTAAGAGGCGGGTTTTGCCGATTTGTTTTTCCCAAGGCGTGTGATCATGGCCGTAAAAAACCAAATCGTATTTTTGGGTCTTAGCCATTTTTTCGGCGAGCCACGGATAATGGCAAAAAACGATAATTTTCCTGTCAATTTTCAATTGGCCGGTTTCGCCGTGGCAAGTGACATGCTTAAATTTTTTCGCGACTTCCTTATTTAATTCTTTGTCCGCGACATTGCCGTGGATAAAATGAATCGGACCTGAAAATTTTGGGCCGAATTCTTTTAAAATCACTGACGGCGCGGCTAAGTCACCGCAATGAATAATCAAATCAACCTGATTTTTATTCGCCCAATCTAAAAATTTTTCAATATTAGGGATATTGTCATGCGAATCCGCAACAATGGCAATTCTCATATTTTTATCTTTACTTTTTAAAAATAAAATGTTATATTTATTGGGATGAGCTGATCGCCGGCCCAGTCTGGTCGGGTCACGTCTGCAGCAGCCACCGCGGATTTCAGCTGGTTTGAGGTAGTGGCCACAAAAGGAGAATTGGCCTATGAAAAAGGTAGCATCGGCGAATTTGGTTCTCTGGTCGTAAGCGTTTGACAGCGAATTCCAAAACCTTGGTTTAGGTTATTGGAACAATAAGGAGGGATCAGATGAGACTCAAGGGATTTGCCATGGCAAGTCGTTTCTTGTCTGGCTTTATTTGATCTTTTTGACTTCAAGTCCAAATCAAAATAAGGATGCAATGACCGCATTGTTTTCTCCTTCCCGGCGCCTTAGGGCTGGGAAGGAGATTTTTTATTATTTTACGATTACTGATTTCAGATATTCAATTACTTTTCTGGTGGTTAAAATATTTTGGAGATAATTTTTATAAGCCGGTTCGTGAATTTGCTGTTCAATTTCAGGGTTGCCCCCGACTTCGGCTAAGATATTTTTCATTTCTGTTTGGATTTCCGCGTCAGTGGCAAAAATATTTTCCGTTTCAGCGATTTTTCTGATCACGATCGCGCTTTTCACTCTTTTAATCGCTTGGGGCACAAAATCCAAGAGTAAATCCGCTCTTGATTTTTTTAAGTGTGTTAAATAATCTTCAAATTTTAAACCCTGATGATTGAGATTATGCTCTAATTCCTCAACCATTTTTTTGGTTTCCGAATCAATTAAAATATCGGGAATATCTTCAAATTTGCTGTTTTCAATTAAGGCATCAATGATTTTTTCTTCCAATTTTTGGTTTTCTTTAAATTTTGCTTCGTCCTTGAGATTTTGGTTAATTTTTTCTTCAACCGCCGACACATTGGCAAAACCGCCAAGACTTTTGGCGAATTCATCGTTTAATTCCGGCAGATCTAATTGATAAACGTTATTCATTTTGATTTTAAAATCAGCTTGGCGGCCGGCTAAATTTTTTTGATGGTAATTTTGGGGAAAAGCCAATTGAAATTCTTTTGTTTGGTTTGCGACCAAACCGATTAATTGATCTTCAAAACCGGGGATAAAAGTGTTTTCGCCGATGACCAAAGGAAATTTTTGATTTTGGCCGCGTTCCAACGGCACTTTGCCCATAAATGTTTCAAAATCAATTTCCACTTTATCGCCTTTTTGGGTTGCGCGATTAACTAAAATTTCTTTAGCCCGCATTTTTTGGAGGCGCTCAATCGCGTTTTTAACTTCTTCGGTTTTAACCTCAATTTTTTCCGGGTTAATTTTTATTTTTTTGAATTCCCCTAAAGTCACTTGGGGCAAAAGACTGACCTTGGCTTTATAAATCACGGAATTTTCCGGCGCGAGTTTGACGATATCCACCTGCGGCGCGCCGACGGTGATTAATTTATTTTCGTTAATCGCGGCGAATAAAGTTTTTTGGATCGCTGGTTCAATCGCTTTTTCCCAGATTTCGGCTAAGCCGATTTTTTGCTTGATAATTTCAAAACTGGCTTTGCCCGGGCGAAAGCCGGCAATTTTTGTCGTTTCCGAAATTTGTTTAACTGCTTGTTCCAAAAACGGCTGATATTCATCAACCGAAAGTTCAATAGTTAATTCCACTTGGCCGCGGGGCAGTTTTTTAACTTCAATTTTCATAAAAATATAATGCTAATCTGCGAATTGATGCGAATACCACTAATATTTTTATTTGTGTCATTCATATATATTAGTATATTAGTATTATGTCAAATTAGTCTAACAAAAAATTTTTATTTGGTCAATAAAAAAAGCTACAGGTGGGGATGGGCCTGTAGTTTTTATTGTTATTCGTCGAACTGGCCTGCTTTTTGTGCTAGGTCGTCGACAATGCCGTCGCGATCGCCGTCATCTCTTCTCCGAATTCGAAGCCGAATTCCGGTCGACCACGCGGGGCCGACGCCAACGCAAATTTCTTCATAGTATCCTCCTTTCCCTTGACGGGAAATTTCGCGGTGGAATGCTCCAACGACCCTAGGTCTCAACCCAGGGCAATACTACTTTCGAATCAACTGCCGTTGCCCTAATTGCCTAAATCATTGCCTGACTCAACCAAAAGTTTTGGCTTTTCGTCAACCGTAATCCCCAATGACCCCAGTTGGCGTCCGCTAAGTCAAGCTTTTGGCTTGACCAAACTAGATTTTTAGCAGATCAGGCGCGAGCAGGTCGATATTAAAAAGTTATCACAAAATATAATTTTAGGCAAGTTTAAAAAAACCGCTGAGATAGTGTAAATTCAATACCTTCCTTTTTAGGATAAAAATTAAAAGTAGGGACAAAACAATGTTTTGTCCCTACAATTTTTTGGTTAAAAAAATCTAAAGCAATAATAATGGCGCGATGACAATGGAAGCCGTGGCGACAACTTTAATTAAGATATTAACTGACGGGCCGGAAGTGTCTTTAAAGGGATCGCCGACCGTGTCGCCGATGACCGCGGCTTTGTGGGCGTCAGAGCCTTTGCCGCCCAAATTTCCGGCTTCAATGTATTTTTTGGCGTTATCCCATGCCCCGCCGGCGTTAGCCATAAAAATAGCCATTAAAAATCCGACCGTCATTGAGCTCGCCAAAAAACCGGCCAGCGCGGCGGCACCCAAGCCAAAACCAACCGCTAACGGAACCACAATGGCGAGTGTGCCGGGCAAAAGCATTTCGCGCAAAGCGGCTTGGGTGGAAATTTCAATGCAGCGTCGGTGATCGGGTTTGGCTGTGCCTTCAAGCAAGCCGGGAATTTCTTTGAATTGCCGGCGGACTTCCTGCACCATTTTGAACGCGGCTTTGCCGACCGACTTCATGGTTAAAGCGGCAAAAACAAACGGCAATAAGCCGCCGATAAACAAGCCGACAATGACATTGGCGTTAAGCAAATTAACCACTTCCAAGCCGACAATCTGCGAAAAACTAATTAATAAAACTAAGGCAATCAAAGCCGCGGCTGAAACCGAAAATCCTTTGCCGATCGCGGCCGTGGAATTGCCAATCGCGTCCAAAACTTCGGCGCGCTCGCGGGTTTCCGCGCCCATTTTTGCCATTTCCGCGATGCCCGCGGCGTTATCCGCAATCGGGCCATAAGTATCGGTGGCTAAAGTAATGCCAAGTGAAGCCAGCATACCCACCGCGGCCATGGCAATGCCGAATAAGCCGGCAAAATAATAGGCAACTAAAATCGCGGTGGAAACCGCGAGAATCGGCGCGATCGTGCTAATCATGCCAACGGCCAAACCGCTGATAATCGTGGTGGCCGGGCCGGTTTGAGTCGCGTCCGCGATATATTTGGTTGGTTTATAGCGATAAGAAGTAAAATAATCAGTGGCAAAACTAATAATAACGCCAGCCAAAAGTCCGGCCAAGAGCGCCCAAAAAATATTAAAGTAGCCGGGCAAAAGATAATAAATAATCGGAATCGCGAAAAGGGTAGTGGCCAAATTAGCCACCGCAATCGCCGCGTTCATTACCACGTGCGGCTTAGAGTTTTTATAAAATTTAACAACCATGTTGCCAATGATCGTGCCAATAATGCCCGCGGCCGCCAAAAGCATGGGCAAGAAAAGCGCGTTTTGGCCAAAAGTGACGGCGGAAACCGCGCCTAAGGCGGTGGCGGCAATAATCGCGTCCACATAAGTTTCATACAAATCCGCGCCCATGCCGGCCACGTCGCCGACATTATCTCCGACATTATCGGCAATCACCGCTGGATTTCTCGGATCATCTTCGGGAATGCCGGCCTCCACTTTGCCGACTAAGTCCGCGCCGACATCAGCGGCCTTGGTGTAAATGCCGCCGCCGACGCGGGCGAAAAGCGCGACCGAGGAAGCGCCAAAAGCAAAGCCAAACATCGCGTCAACGTCTTTAAATAATAGATAAGAAATAACCACGCCAATTAAGCCTAAGCTAACGACAGCCAAACCGCTGACACTGCCGGCGAAAAACGCCACTTTCAAACCTTCATGTAAATTATTTTTAACCGCTTCGGCGGTTTTCGCGTTTGCCACAGTCGCGATGCGCATGCCGATGTTGCCTGAAGCAATAGAAATCACCGCGCCAAAAGCGAAAAGCAAAGCGGTTTTCCAGTTT
>DATDWV010000094.1:0-4036 GCA_035289505.1 Patescibacteria group bacterium
TATCTCTCTTTAAAAACAATTGTTGTCTTATTTTTGTTTTCCCGAAATTTTGCCGGCGTTGGCGGCTGGTTTTACCATTGGCTTCGCGCTAGCGGCGTCGGGGAAGTCACTTATATTTCCGGCGCGCTTTTCCGCGTTTTCTTGCAATCGCAAGTTTATGTCTTAATCGCGTTTTTTGTTGTTTTAACTTTTTTAATTATTCAAATGAAGAGCGGGGATTGGAAAAAACATTTTTCGCCTTATTTCTATCTTTATTTATCAAGCTTAGCGATTTTTATCAGCCAATCTCGGAGTTATTGGGTCGGCGCCGTTGCCGCTTTGATTTTTTTAATCATTTTAGCCATTTGGCTTTTTAAAATTAAATTAAAAAAAATCGCTTTCATATTAACGATTTTAGCCATTGCCCTTGTCAGTCAATTTTATTTGATTGAATTAATCACTGGCAATTATGCCGTCAATTTGGTGGCCCAGCGTTTTAAAAATTTGCCGCAAGAAGCGGCTGGCATCAGCCGCTTGAATCAATTAAAACCGTTAAGCGAGGCGATTTTCCAAAAATTAATTTTTGGCTATGGCTTTGGCAAAACTTTAACTTACGAAAGCCGTGATCCTAGAATTTTGCAAACTCATCCGGACGGGATTTACACGACTTACGCTTTTGAGTGGGGATACTTGGATATTGCCTTAAAGCTTGGGGTGGTAGGTTTAGGAATATATCTTGCCTTAATTGGTTATCTATTCTATCTGGGATTAAAAAATTACAAATTACAAATTACAAATTACAAACAAATTTCAAATCTCAAATTCCAAATTCCAAAAACTAAATCTCTAAATGATGCTCTGCAAACTACCAGCTACCAGCTACAAGCTGGCTTATTAATCGGCCTAATCACTCTAATCGTCACCAACATTTTTTCACCCTATTTAAATCATCCGCTCGGAATTGGCTATGTTATGTTATTAACGGCAATTTTTAATCTAAAAGACTAGCTTAAAATTTTTCCCGCTAAATCTTTTTGGCCGCGCAAAAAGTCTTTGCCAATCATTTCTTTTTTACCTTCAAGTTGAACCGTTTTTAGCTCAATTCCGCCTTGGCCGCACTTAACCGCTAAACTGCCATTTGGCCCGAAAAACAGCTCTCCTGGCCTTAAATTGGGGTCAAAATCACCCTCTAAAACGCTCAAATTTGCGATTTTCACGCGTTTACCGTCTAAATGAGAAAATACCCCTGGCCAAGGGTAAAAAGCCAAAAATTGCCGCCTAATTTCTGGGGCGCTTTTTTGCCAATTGATTAAGCCGTCTTCTCGCTTCATTAAGCCGGTAAAGCTGGCTTTTTTTTCATCTTGAATTTCCGGCTGGATTTTACCCGAGAGATAATCAGGCAAAATTGAAATTAACAATTGTCCGCCTAAATCCGCTAACCTTTGGCTTAAAATTTCCGAATTATCTTCTGGTGAAATTTTTATTTTTTCTAAAGCGACAATTGGGCCGGCATCAACTTGATCGGTTAATTTAATAATAGTAACGCCTGTTTCGGCGTCGCCGTTTAAAATCGCAGTTTGAATCGGCGAAGAACCGCGATACTGAGGTAACAGCGATGGATGTAAATTTAAAAAGCCAAGTTTTGGCTTGGCTAAAATTTCAGCGGGGATAATCATGCCATAAGCGACTAAAATCGCTAAATCAAAATCTTGTTCAGTAAAAATTTTTTTTAATTCAATCTTATTTTTTGGCTGAAAAATTTTTAAATTACTATCAGCGGCCAATTCTTTAATCGGCGGGGGAGTGAATTTTTGCTTTCGGCCCACCGGCTGATCCGGCTGGGTAACAACTAAAACCGGCTTAAAATCGCTTTCAATTAAAGCTTTCAATGATGACAAAGAAAAATCAGGCGTGCCAAGGAAGACGATTTTTGGCTTTAAAATTTTCATAATTTCTGATTCATTGTTTCTAACACTTCCTTTCCCTTCGTAATTTCTTTCGCCTTATCAATAAATAAAACGCCGTTTAAATGATCAACTTCGTGCTGAATCACGCGGGCAAAGAATCCAGCGGCTTTAAATTTAATTTTTTTTCCTTCTTGGTCTAAGGCAACAACTTTAATTTTTACCGATCTTCTAACAAGGCCAAAAACTCCCGGCAAACTTAGACAGCCTTCTTCCATAATATCTTTTTTCCATGATCTTTTTAAAATTTTTGGGTTAATCAAAGCTAACAAAGACACCGGCTCATGACCAGGATAACGCGGGTTATCTGATGCGATTTCAATAATGATAATTCTTTTACTAACCCCGACTTGCGGTGCCGCTAAGCCAACGCCGTTGTTTTCCCGCATGGTTTCTCCCATTGCTAAAATCAGCTCTTTAGTTTCTTGACTAACTAGCTCGCTTGGCAATAAATCCCGCGCTTTTTGGCGCAGAATTTGATCAGGGTAAATTTTCAGGGATAAATTTTTTCCCATAGATTATTTAAGTATACCAATCTTTCTTTAATATTTACAATTGTGGACAACTGGACGAAACAAGTTTTTTTTGATAAATTAGAAGAAAGATAATCTAAAAATTATGGCCAGGGATTCAGGCCCAAAAAATTTTAAAGATATTTTGCGACAAAAATCAAATATTAAGCCGCCGGCTTATCAATGGCAAGAATTTGCTTTGGAAATTATTGAAAAACTAAATATTCCCTCAAATAAAAGAAGCTCCGTTTTTAAAATTTGCAAAGAAAATCCAAGACAATTTATTGAAAAATGCTTAAATGAAACCAAAGAATTGGCTAAAACCGAGCCTTGGCGATATTTTTTTAAATTAGTAAACAAAAAAACCGGCGATTAATTATACCAGTTTAGATTAACTAGACTAACTTGATTCACTCGTCTCAAACCAACCGAAAATTACAAACTAAATAGCCAACACCAAATGGCCCCTCATAAGACAGCACTTCCGGCTTAACATTAAGGCTCGCAAGAACGCCGCCTAAAATAATCATTGACCGCAAGCCGCATTCTGACGCGGCTTTAATTAATTCTGGCTTGATTTTAGAAAGACCGGCAAAGTCGGCTTTTTTTATTAAATCAATGACTTGCTTGTCAAATTCTTTACCTTGTTCGGAATATCCGGCCGGCGCTTCTTTGGTTAAGGTGTGAGCCAAATCGCCGGAAGCAACCACGGCAAACCGCTTATTAATTTTTGCCAGCTGACGATAAATAAATTCGCCGAATTCAAAATGTTTTTGATAGTCCAGGGCCGAATAAGTGATCGGCGCAATCGGCAAATTTTTTTGGTGCTGGGTTAAAAAATAAAGCGGCACGCCAAAACCATGATCCAGTTCCGATTCACTGGTTAAAATAATCGGCGCCGCTTCATTGCTTTCGTCTGAAGCCCGAATTTCCTGAATCGCCATAAAATCGCTTTTGAATTTCAATTCCAAGCTGAAATCGCCGAACTCCTTAAAGTTAGCGGAGTAATCGGCGCTAAGATTCAAATTAAACGCGTCTGGCGCGACCTTGCCGTGCGGAGAGATAATAACAATACTTTCGGCTTTGGCGGCGTACATTTCCTGCTCCAATTTTTTCATTGCCTCTTCAGTTTTACTGATTTTTTTCAGATTATCCTTGCCGATTTCCGGAATTAAAACCGGCGGATGAGGGGCAATGGCGGCAAAAACGATAGGCATAATATTTCTTATTCTAAATCTTCGCCCAGCGGATGAATATTAACCGCGGCTTCGCTGGTCGTAATTATATTATCCCACTTATAGCCCAGTTTGACAAATGCCTCTTCGGTTTTCACCCAGCGGCGAAAACCGTCAGAAATCACATAAACTTTATTATCCGCGATTGATTTGATTAATTCACCGTTTTTAAATTTAACCGGTTCGCTGGTTGGGTATTGATCCAATTCTTCTGAATCAACTTTGGTAATCGCTTTTTTCGGAAAATTAACCTTTAAAATTTCCGGGGAATAAATCGGACTTTTCTGACTATTTTCCACGTAATAAACTCCGCCGGTTTCTTGATTTTGCAATAAAGCGCCAACTG
>DATDWV010000095.1:0-17724 GCA_035289505.1 Patescibacteria group bacterium
CTGCCCGCCTCGCGTCGACACGCGACAGCGAGTCGAGGCGGGAGCTACATGCGCAAAGCGCCTATATTATAACAATTTTACTATTTTTCTCCAAGCCGGTCTTTAATCGCGTCAATCACTTCTTTTTCCGCTTCGCGCAGGCTTTTGTCAGCCAGGAAAAATTCCACGGTATTTTTGTTGCCCTCGGGCTTAAAATCCGCGGTGAGATACAAAGCATTATGAGTTTTTAAGGTTTTAAGGAAAGCGGAAGTTTTGCCGGCTTGCTGATAAATTAAAATCGCCACTTCCACGCCGGGGATAAAAGAGATTAATTCATCAATCACATCAGGCAAATCAGCTTTGTCGGCTTGGGCTTCCACAAAATCATTTTCCGTTAAAAGCGACCAGACGAGGCGGTTATTTTCCGTGCTTTTCAAGCGCGCCAAAACCCGACCCCATAAATTCAGCGTGGCCAAACTCCGGCTGCGATAAAGGCTTTGGACAATCGCTTGCCGCTCGGCGCCCGCGGCCAAAAGCAGGCTGGCGATTTCCATGGTTTTGGGCGTGACGTTCGGCGTTTTGAAACTTTTGGTTTTGGCGACTAAGCCGGTTAAAAGACAAGTCGCGACTTCTTCGTCCAGTAGATTTTTATCAATCTCATTAATCAAATTAAATAAAATTTCGGCGGTGGCCACGGCATTGGGGTTGGTCAGATTAATTTGGCCGTATTGTTCATTTTCCGAATGATGATCCAAATTAACAATGGTTGTTTCGTAGAAAAAATTGGGAAAATTTTGGAACGGCTTGCCTAATGATTCCAGGTCCGGGGAGTCTAAAGCGATGATTAAATCGTATTTGTAATCCGTTTTGTCCAAGCCGACGTTTTTTTTATCAATGGCTCCGGTTTTCGGCGTCAGATAAATTTTTAATTTATCGCCTTCCATATTATAACTTAATTCTTCCAATTCGTTTTGGTTGAGGCCGACAGTAATAATAAATTTTTCCAAATTATTCAATTGGCTTGAGATTTTTTCCGCGCCCGAAAGAAAACTTAAATTTTTTGGCAGCACAAATCCATCTGAGACAATATCGGCTAATTTATCCATTTTTTTCAAAACCAAACTAAGCGCCAGGGCCGAGGCCGCGGCGTCAAGGGAAAAATCTTTAGGAAAAACCAGCAAAATTTGTTTGCTTTTTTTGATTAATTCCGTTATTTGTTGGGTTTCGGTTAAAGCCATTAGTTTAGGAAATTAGCTTTTTAGCTTTCTTAGCTCATTAGAAAAATTACTAGCAAGGCAAGAGGCAATTTGTTATCTTAATTGGAAAATTAAGATGTGTCAAGAACGGAATTAAATAAAACTTTAAAATTTGCCAAAAAGCCAAGAAAACATTATAATTTCATTATGGAACAAGAACAAATCCCGAAAGCCTACGAGCCGAAAAAATATGAAGACTCTATCTACCAAAAATGGGAAGAGTCTGGTTTTTTTAATCCCGATAAACTGCCGGGAAACCGAAAAATTCCTTTTACCATTGCCATGCCGCCGCCGAATGTGACCGGCATTTTACACTTGGGCCATGCTTTTGAAAACGCTTTGATGGACGTGGAAATTCGCTATCAACGAATGCAAGGTAAAAAAACTTTGCTTTTGCCCGGGACAGATCACGCGGCCGTGGCCACCCAAGCCCGGGTAGAAGATGATTTGAAAAAAAAGGGGATTAAAAATCCTCGTTTGGATTTAGGCCGAGATGAATTGCTAAAAAAAATCAGGGAATACGCGGAAAATTCCAAAAAAGTGATTTTAAGCCAGATTAAAAAAATGGGCACAAGTTGCGATTGGTCGCGCTTGGCTTACACTTTTGACGAAGCGCGCTCCAAAGCGGTGAACGAACTTTTTAAAATGATGTATCAAGACGGCTTGATTTATCGCGGCTATCGGGTGGTTAATTGGTCGGTTAAGGGTCAGTCAACTTGTTCGGATGATGAATTGGTTTATTTGGAGCAAGAAACCAGAGTTTATACTTTTAAATACGCCAAAGATTTTCCGATTCCGATTGCCACGACCCGGCCGGAAACTAAGCTCGGCGACACAGCCGTGGCGGTTAATCCGCAAGACGAACGTTATCAAAAATACATTGGCCAGGAATTTACGGTTGACCTCGGCGCGCAAAAGCCGCTGAAAATAAAAATTATTGCGGACACAGGAGTTGATCCGAATTACGGCACCGGCGCGGTTGGCGTCACCCCGGCGCACAGCCAAACTGATTATGAAATTTATTTGAACAATAAAGACATTGGCTTGATTCAAGTCATTGGGCCGGACGGGAAGATGACGGCGCAAGCCGGGCCGGCCTATCAGGGTTTAACGACTTTGGCGGCCAGAGAAAATTTTGTCGCCTGGTTAAAAGCTAACGGTTTATTCGTCAAAGCAGAAGAGATCTCTCATAATGTCGGGACTTCAGATCGATTTGGCGATGTGGTTGAAGCCTTGCCTATGGAGCAGTGGTTTATTGATGTTAATAAAAAGATTGCCGGCCGAGGCAAAAGCTTAAAAGATTTAATGAGAGACGCGGTTATAGCGGGCCATAATGGCGACAAAGATAAAATCGTTAAAATTATGCCGGCGCGTTTTCACGACGATTATTTGCGCTGGATTGATAATTTGCGCGACTGGTGCATTTCGCGGCAAATTTGGTGGGGACACCGCATCCCGGTTTGGTACAAAACTGGCAAATCGCAAGTTGCGGTTAGCAAATCACCGCAAGATATTTACGTTGGTGCGGAGCCGCCAAAAGGGGATGATTGGATTCAAGATCCTGACACGCTGGACACTTGGTTTTCTTCCGGCGCTTGGACTTTTTCCACCCTTGGCTGGCCCATAAAAACCAAAGACCTAAAAGAATTTCACCCCACTTCCTGGATGCAGATGGGTTATGAGATTTTATTTTTTTGGCTGGCGAGAATGATTTTAATGACCACGTACGCTTTAGACGACATTCCTTTTAAAGAAGTTTATATCCACGGCATGTTGCGCGACAAAGAAGGAAAAAAGTTTTCCAAGTCTTTGGGCAATGGCTTGGATCCTTTGGCAATTATCAATAATTTCGGCACCGATGCTTTGCGCTTAAGCTTGCTTAAAGGAGTGACGCCGGGCAATGATCTGCGTTTTTATGAAGAAAAAGTGGAAGGCGCGAGAAATTTTATCAACAAACTTTGGAATATTTCACGCTACATTTTAATGTCCGCCTCTAAGGAAAAATTAATTGTTAAACCGCCGAAAGCCAAGACTTTAGCCGATAAATGGATTTTAAACAAATTTAATTTAGTGGTTGAAGCGGCGACCAAAGAGTTTGATAAATATAATTTTTCCGCCGCTTCGGAAATTTTGCATGAATTCAGCTGGAATGATTTTGCTGATTGGTACCTGGAAATCTCAAAAATAAATCCGCCAGCCGGCGGACAAAAGTCAAATCAGTCTGAAGGAATACTTTTATATATTCTGCAGGAGCTGCTTAAGTTTTGGCATCCGTTTTGTCCTTTTGTCACTGAAGTCATTTGGCAAGAGCTAAACCCCAAGGAATTATTGATGATTCAGGCTTGGCCCAAAATTGAAGGCAAAATTGAGAATAAAGCGATTAAAGATTTTGAATTAATCAGAAAAATTATTACGGCGATCCGCAATTTGCGGGCTGAAGCCAAAATCGCGCCAGCGCACAAAATCAAAGCCGTCATTGTTTCCGCTAAAGAAAAACTGATTAAAGAACAATCGGCAATCATTAAAAATTTAGCGCGGCTTGAAAGTTTAGAAATTTCAAAGAAAAAGCCGGCCAAATCATTCTCCGCGATTATTAATAACGCCGAGATTTATTTGCCGGTTTCTGGTATGATGGAAATAGCCAAGGAAATCGCGCGACTGCAAAAAGAAGCCGGCGAAATAAAAACTTTTATTGAACACTTGGAACAAAAACTAGAAAATAAAAGATTTATGGAGCGGGCGCCAAAAGCAATTATTGAAAGCGAGCGGGAAAAATTAATTACTAACCGAGAAAAACTGGAAAAAATTGAGCAACAATTGAAAACGTTGAAATAAGCAAGATAAGTTTGTAAGCAAGATAAACAAGATAAGCGAGATAAGTAATAAAATTAGTTATGACTGAGAAAACTCAAAAAATTCAGGAAGCCTTAACTCGCGGGGTGGAAAATATTTATCCCAACAGAGAAGGTCTGGAAAAAATTTTAAATTCCGGGAAAAAATTAAAAATTTTTAACGGCATTGATCCGACTGGGCCGAGTTTGCATTTGGGCCATGTCGTGGTTTTATTGAAATTAAAACAGCTGCAGGATTTGGGGCACCAGATTATTATTTTAATCGGCGATTTTACCGCTCAAATTGGCGACCCGACCGATAAATTGGCGGCGCGAAAACCCTTGACCCATAAGCAAGTTTTGCAAAACGCCAGAGACTATAAAAAACAAATCGGCAAAATTTTAGACCTAAAAAAAACCGTTTTTAAATATAATTCAAAATGGCTGAGTAAGTTAAGTTTTACTGATTTTTTACAGCTCTCCGCTCATTTTACGGCGCAGCAGACTTTGCAGCGCGAGATGTTTAAACAGCGCCTTAATCAAGGCAAGGATTTATATCTTCATGAATTTTTTTATCCTTTAATGCAGGCCTATGACTCGGTGGCCATGGACGTGGATATGGAAATAGGCGGCAATGACCAGACTTTTAACATGCTCGCCGGGCGGACGCTAATGAGAAAAATGAAAAATAAAGAAAAATTCGTTTTGACGACCAAACTTTTAGTTGACCCCGAAGGCGCGAAAATGGGCAAAACCGCAGGCAACATGGCGGCTTTAAATGATAAGCCTGAGGAGATTTATGGTAAAGTGATGAGCTGGCCGGATGAGATGATTGTGCCGGCCTTTGAACTTTGCACCCAAGTGCCATCATCAGCAGTCAATCAGGTGGCTCAAGAATATAAAAGCGGCAAAAATCCAAAAATTTTAAAAATGTTTTTAGCCTATAAAATTATTGAGATGTATTTTAACAAACAAACCGCGATTGCCGCCGAAGAATACTTCAAACAGGTTTTTGAAGAAGGCTTAAATCCAGATAAAATGCCGGTTTTTAAAATGAAAAAAGGCAGTTTAGTGGACATTTTGGTTAAGACTAAATTAGCAGCCTCAAAGTCTGAAGCGCGCCGGCTGATTTTACAGGGCGGCATCAAGGTGGACACTTTAAAAGTGACGGATGAAAATCACCGAATTGAAAAAATTGACGCTGACGGTGTGGTCATTCAAAAGGGCAAAAGGCATTTTGTAAAAATAGTTAATTAACAAGATTATGCCGCAAGGTAAAAAGAAAATTTTGATTATTGAAGATGAAGTCGCTTTGATTAAAAATTTAGAATTTGCCTTAAAAGACCAATATCAAGTTAGTTTCGCGGAAAACGGCAAGGACGGATTAGCGAAAGCCAAAAAAGAAAAACCCGATTTGATTTTATTGGACATTTTATTGCCGGATACGGACGGCATCGCCATTCTGCAAGAATTAAAAAAAGATCATTTAACGGAATTAATTCCCGTGATTGTTTTAACCAATTTAAGCGATCAGACAACAATTAGTAAAATTTTGAGCGTGGGCGGCACGGCGTATTTAATCAAAGCCGATTGGAGCATTAGTGATATTATTAAAAAAATAGAACAGACGATTTGAGGTAAGTTAAATGAGAGATCAAGTGAATCAAGAGATCGAATGCGCCAAGCAGAAAAAAATAAGGTTTTGAGACCTTATTTTTGAATATATAAATTGTTTGACAAAAATATTATTTTATGGTATATATAAGATAACAATATTTTGTAGTCTTGATTGATGGTCAAAACAAGAAAACAGGAAGAGGAGAAAAGGAATGGGAACGCGGAAAGAAATTAAGTTAACGTCGGCTGAAGAGATGGAGGAGAGGTATACGCGGGCACGAGAGGTCTATACGGCTGTTAATATGTTGATGGCTCATCCGCCGGCGACCAAAAAAAGGCGGGTCCGGGAGGTGTCCATTATTAAGTCAGCGGTTGACGCTGATCAGTTTTCCTGGGGTGAGGTGCTCTTGGCCGGGACGACAGAAAACGACCTTGACTGGCAGCGGGAGTTGCGGCAGTTGTTAGACGCGGATTCCGACGATGAAATTACGGAGATGGAAGGCGTGATGCCAGTCAAATTTGACCGCGGTCGTGGAATAGCCGTGATCACTTCAGATGGTTTTCCGGAATTTTCCAGCGGTCGAGGTTTCCGTATCCTTGATGATCCGAAAGCCGCCAACCAGTAATCAATGCCGCTCTTTATTTTCTACCGTTGTTTTTTCGACGGACCGAATCAGTTTTCGGTCCTTTTTTGTATACGAATAGCGTTACGAATACGCACACGTGAATAATTTTATTGTATGCGAACCCGCCCAAATTTTTGCTTCGCAAAAACTTAGGCGGGCGAATGGCGTTCCAAAAACGTACATACGAATTCTTTGGTTGCGGAACGCTATCCAAGTAAATTAAAATTTCCACTTGCTTAAATAAATAAAAGTGATAAAGTAAGGATAGTGGATTTTTTAGGCCTTTAACAATTGAAGAGATTTCAAGAAATGGAGGGAAAAATGAGAGGAAAAAAAGAGGAAATGGCACTACCAATGGTATTAGGTTCTATTCAAGCTAAGACGGAAGCGATTACTATTCCGCTTCTGACGGAAAGTCAACAGGGGGAAGGTCAGAGTCGAGCCTTGAAGTTGCAGTTATGGTTTTGTGAAGCTGCTCTGGGTAATCTCGGTCGGGTAACTAAGCAGTTGGGTCATCAGCGCGAGATGATTGCCGAACAACTGGCGGCGCTGGGGCAACAGCCGAAAGACAATAGCCGTTCGGTCTTGTCTCGTCATGAGATTTTTCTAGAACATTCTCGCGAGCAAATAAAGCCAAAGAAAGAAAGGGCGGCAGTTGCTACTCAAGTTGTTGGCCAAAAATGGCCGAGAGTAGGCAGCAAGTTGGAAGTGGTTTATCAGTTTATTGTTACGAGTGGTGAAAAAGGAGTGACTAAGACAGAGATTGATCAGTTTATCACCAGTAACCAGGTTTTTAATCCAAAAAATGAAGATCAAGCCGTAGTCTCTCAGCGGGCTGGTGCTTGTATTCAACTTTTGCGCCAGCAGGGATTGATTGAAAACATCGGTTCAGCGCGCAAGGCGTTTTGGCGAGCTAAGAGTGATTCAGCACAAATGCCAAAAATAAGAGGCCATCGGCCAGCTGTGGCAAAAGGCCAAATTGCTCTTGGGCAGTTGTCAGGTACAGATAACAGGTGGTGGACTCCGCAGAAAAAGGGACCAAGGCAAGATGACATGGCGACTCAAGGGCGTGGTAATAACAGAGCTGTGATTAGAGAGATTTTAAGAAAAACCTCGGGCTTGACTGTCGATGACGTTGTTCAACGGGCAATGAAACCGAAGTCTGGCTATGATCTTCGCGGTGCTGACGCAGAAAAAGTCAAAAGCCGGATTTTGCAGATGCTTTATACCGGCCATGAATTTCGGCGCGATGAGTCAAGGCCGGTTCGTTGGTTTTTTGCTTCGGCGAGCGCAGATAGTAGTGAAGCGGAAGATGACCAAAGCGATGGACAACCGGACTCCAGTTCGGACAATAATAATCAAGGTTTATCGCCGCCGCCGATTCTTCCAAATAAACCGCCCAAAAAGCAGTGGACACCATCAGGACCAGACGATTGGCAGAAGTTAGCAATTAGCGCTCTGCAAGCTAATCACTGGCAGATAACTTTTGATCAATTGCTGCCGGTTTTGAAAGCTCAAGCCAACTATTTCGGTTTTGCCGTCGCTGTTTTACCTGATGATCTGATTGAGAACCAAATCAGAAGCGCAATTTTGTTCCTAAGAAAGCAAGGCCGGGTAGTGATTAATCAAGACGGAGTAATTAAGCGAACCAATGCAACCACCTCGCCTGGCCAGCGGTCAAATTCCCGTCGTCGGCTCATTCGTAGCCCAGAAAATTGGGATAGCGCGGTTTTAGAGGTGATTGAGGAAAATAATGGTTGTCTGTCAACCGAGGAAATCGTCAAATATTTTTTGAAGGGAGACGAAAATACAGAGTGGCGACTGACTGAGGCTGATCAACTGAGAGCCAATGAATTAGTCAGAAAGGCTTTGCAGCGATTGGCTACCACTTATGACAAAATTGAAGAAAGAGATGACCAGTGGTGGTTAACCAAAACCGCAGCCATACCCGCCTAAGAGGGAAGTAAGTTCAACCCGTGAAATGAGGCACTCACGGGTTTTTTGTATACGAAAGCGTTACGAACCCGCACGCGCGACATTAGTATTATTTTATAACAAAAAGGCAGGGGGCGACCCCGCTGCCACCGACTTGATCGGTCTGGGGCAGGGTCAGCCTGCCTTTTCTGAAACGTTGCCTTTTCGACTTTTGGCAACCAGATAATGGGAGAAGAAAAACTGTTGATCAGCGAGTGGAATATTTCGGTATTCTGGCCTCGGCAACTCAATGTAAGTGGTTTTTAGGTCAGTCCCGAATATCTACCCCCTGCAATTAAGTAGACGAGCTAACTTGATGTTTGTTACACAGTTTTGTGTAGATATTTAAAAGTTGGCTAAAAGCCTTGGGCCAATTTCGGTTTTGAGCGGTTAAATGGGCATTTTCGCCCATTTTTTTTCTTTCATTTTTATTTTTTATTAAATAATTAATCGCCCGCGAAAAATCCGGCGCTGTCGGCCGGATAATGAATCCGGTTATCTTATTTTTGACTAATTCTTTGGGCCCGCCGCAGTCAGTCACAATTGACGGTAAGCCGGAAGCGGCGGCTTCTAAAACCGCGTTGCCGAAAGTGTCGGTGACTGAAGGAAAAACAAAAAAATCCGCGCTGGCGTAAACTTCGCTTAATTTTTTGCCGGATAAATAGCCGAAAAATTTCGCTTTGGGCAATTGGGCCTTTAAGCCGTTTTGGTAAGGTCCGTTGCCGGCCAGCCATAACTCATAATCGTTTCGTTTCTGCCAAATTTTAACCAACAAGTCTAAATTTTTTTCCACGGAAAGCCGGCCGACATAGAGAGCAATTGGTTTTTTGCCGCTTAAATTTTTTTTTCGGTGGCTTGGGTTAAAAATTTTTAGATCAACGCCGCGGGGAAAGAGTTCTACCGGGCGGCCTAAAACTTTTATTTTTTCGGCAATGTCGTGGCTCGGCGCTAAAACCAAATCGCATTTGGCGTAAAACCATTTTAGAATTTGCCAAGCTAAATTGCCGCTGATTTCACCAATTGACCCTTGAATTTTTTCCGGCATTTTTTTTAGGCCAAATTTTGTCCAGTCCCGGGCGTAGTCGGCCAAAAGAGTGTGGAAGACGCCGATTTTTGGCACTAAACTTTTATTTAAAATCAAGCGGCTGGCCAAGCCAAGCGAGCCGGGCGTGGCCAAATGAATTAAATCGTAATTTTTGGCCAATAATCTTTCTTTTAAGCCCGGGGAAATAATCCTCGCGTCAAACGGCGGCAAGTCATAATAATATTTAATCGGCCAAACCGAAGCGAATTGATAAATATTAACGGTTCCTTTTTTTCTCTGGCTGGCTTTTTCGCCCAAAGTAAAAATATCCAAATGAATATTTTTTTTCCGGCAGTAATCGGCGAATTGCTGGTAAGTTCGGGAAACGCCGTTAATCGCGTAAAAAGTATCGGTGATTAGGGCGATTTTTCCGGGAAAAATTAATTGGTTTTTCCCAAAAAGTTTATTATCAGGCATAATGAATATATTATAGCATTATTAAATTCAAGCCGGGGTTAGCTGTTTTTGTTTTAGCCCATTCGCTCAAATAAGCCAAAAAACTTGAATTTTTTTTAAAAAACCCCAAGGTCTTGACAATTTGGAAAATTTCTCTATAATATTGGTATTTAAAATCAGAAAATAAGGTAATTTTCTTTGCATTGGACATTACCCGCCCTGATTTCAAGGGATTTTTTGTTTCAATGAAAAAATCTTTTTATCAACCACTAATTGCTTTTGGCCTGACTTTATCCGGCTGGATTGCCGGCCCGGTGATTTTAGCGATTTTTATCGGCAATTCGCTGGATGAGAGATTTTCCACCAAACCTTGGCTTTTACTAACTTGTCTACTTTTCGCTTTTATTATCTCCAATGTCGGCATTGTTTTGGAAGGCAAAAAATTAATTCAAAAGATTGAAAAAGAAAATAATTCTAACATAAACAAACATAAAGAATAATTATGACGCAAGCTGAAGTAAATTTAGATTATGAAGTTAACAATTTAGAGAGCCAACTTTCGGCTACTCAGGAAATCAAACAGGAAACGACATTATTCGCTGAGCCGGTTTTTAATTTGAAAAATTTTACGGTCACTAATTCTTTATTGACTTCTTGGTTGGCCGTTTTAATCATTATTGTTTTAGCCGTTGTGGTCCGATTAAAAATTAAGCGTTTGCCCCGCGGTTTGCAGAATTATTTGGAAGTGATTTTGGAAGGCGCTCTTAATTTGGCTGATTCGGTCACCACAGATCGCAAAAAAACCTTAAAATTTTTTCCCTTGGTTTTTTCCCTTTTTCTTTTTATTATTTTGAATAATTGGCTTGGCTTATTGCCGGGTGTCGGCTCCATCGGTTACGTGATCAAGGAACACAATGAATTTTTATTTATTCCGTATTTGCGCGGCGCCACCGCTGATTTAAACACGACTTTGGCTCTCGCGATTTTGGCGGTGATCGCCACGCATTGGTTTGGCATCATGGCGGTAAATTTTTGGAATCATTTCAACCGCTTTTTCGGCGTCAAATATTTTTTTGAACTGCCTAAAAAAATTTTTGTGGAACGGGAATACACCGCGGTTTTGGTTAACCCGATCAAATTTTTCGTCGGCATTATTGAATTTATCAGCGAGCTGGCCAAAGTCGCTTCGCTTTCTTTTCGGTTGTTCGGCAATATTTTTGCCGGCGAGGTATTGCTTGCGGCCATGGCTTTGATTTTTGCTTATCTTTTGCCGATTCCGTTTATTTTTCTGGAAATTCTAATCGGTTTAATTCAAGCTTTGATTTTTGCGATGTTAACTTTGGTTTTTTTGACGGTTGCGACAACCGATCATGAAGCCCATTAATAATTAGTATGATTGCTGATAAATTCAGTAATCAAAAGGAGAGAATCAATATGGATTTAACGATGTTAGCGAAAGCTTTAGCCATCGGTCTCGGCTCATTCGGGCCGGCATTGGCCATTGGGCTAATTGGCGCAAAGGCGATGGAAGCCATTGGCCGAAACCCCGAAGCGGCGGGCAAAATTTTAGTGCCGATGCTTTTGGTGTCCGCTTTTGCCGAAGCGATCGCGATTTACGCTTTAGTAATCGCCTTTTCTATCGCTTAATTCAAAAAGAGTTTCACCATTTAAATTATGGAGTCAATTATCGCGACATTTCATATTGACTGGAAATTGATTATTGCCCAATTAATTAATTTTTTAATTGTCATTTTTGTTTTATGGTTTTTCGCGCTCAAGCCTTTGACCAAAGTGATGAGAGAGCGCACCCAAACCATTGAGAAAGGCTTGGCGCAGGCCAAAGAGGCGCAAGAAAAATTGGAAATTGCCCAAAAAGAGCAAGCGGTTATCATTAAAGACGGCAAAAAGCAGGCCCAAGCAATAATTGAGCAGGCCAAATCTTTGGCGGACAATCAGCGCGAAAAAATTATTGCTGAAGCCAAGGGAAAAGTGGCAAAAATTATTGACGAGTCAAAACAGCAATTAAATCAAGAAAAAAAAGAAGTCATTTCTGAAATCAATAAAGATTTGGCCGAAGTCGTGGTTTTGGCCTGTCAAAAAATTCTGGAATCTGTGGTTGATAAAAAAATTGACCAGGCTTTAGTTAAAAAAACTTTGAATGAGATTCAGAAAAACCAAGAGTGAATATGAAGTTATCCGCTAAACAATACGCGAGCTATTTATCGGAGGCCCTGGAAAGCGTTTCCGCCTCCCAGCAGAATTTGGTTTTGGCGAATTTTGTCAAGCTTTTGGCGGGGAATCACCAATTAAGCTTGTGGCAGAAAATCATTAATGACTTTAAAAATTTGTACGATAAAAAAAATAATGTTTTGGCAGCCCAAGTTAAAACGCCTCGGCCGTTAGCCAAAGAACAAAAAGATGAATTAACTAAACGATTAGGCCGAATTTTTGACAAAACCGTTACGTTAAACGAAACAATAGATGAAAGTTTGATTGGCGGGCCAATAATTTTAGGCAATGATTTTATCATTGACGCCAGTTTAAAGGTGCGGCTTAATCAGCTTGGCCGTAAAATTAGTTTGGAAAATAATTGACAGTCGCCGCTGGCGACTGTCATCCCGAGCTTGTCGAGGGATCTCAATAAGGCATAATAATTCAATCAAAAAATTTTATGGATAAAAATCAGATTCTGCAAAGTTTAACCGAAAAGGTCAAAAATTTTCAAAGCCAGGCGGCTTTGGAAAAAATCGGCACGGTTTTTGAAATCGGCGACGGCATTGCCAAAATTTCCGGGCTCACCGAAGTCATGGCCGGGGAAATGATTGATTTTGGCGACGGCATTTTCGGCGTGGCCTTGAATTTGGAAGAAGATTTTGTCGGCGCGATTATTTTAGGGGAATATCAAGCGATTAAAGAGGGATCAGTGGCCAAAAGCACGGGCCGGATTTTGGAAGTGCCGGTTGGCCAAAACGTGATTGGCCGGGTGGTTAATTCTTTGGGCCAGCCCTTGGACGGCAAAGGCGTCGTTAAAACCGATAAATTTTATCCGATTGAAAAAATCGCGCCGCGCGTCATCACTCGCCAGGGAGTTAATCTGCCGCTGCAAACCGGCATCAAGGCGATTGATTCAATGATTCCGATTGGCCGGGGCCAGCGGGAACTAATTATTGGGGATCGGCAAACCGGCAAAACCGCCATTGTCATTGACACGATTATTAATCAAAAAGGCCAAGACGTGATTTGCATTTACGTCAGTATCGGCCAAAAAGAAGCCAAGGTCGCGCGATTAATTGCCGAATTGACCGCTATAGGCGCGATGGATTACACGATTATTGTTTCCGCGGGCGCGTCAGATCCGGCATCCCTGCTTTATTTGGCGCCGTTTGCCGGCTGCGCCATGGGTGAATATTTTATGGACCAAGGCAAAGACGTTTTGGTGATTTATGACGATTTGTCCAAGCACGCGGTTTCGTATCGGCAAATTTCTTTGCTTTTGCGGCGTCCGCCGGGCCGCGAAGCTTATCCGGGCGATATTTTTTATCTTCATTCACGGCTTTTGGAAAGAGCGGCGCGCTTAAACAAAGATTACGGCGGCGGGTCATTGACCGCTTTGCCGATTATTGAAACCCAAGCCGGCGACATTGCCGCTTATATCCCGACTAACGTCATTTCCATCACCGACGGCCAGATTTTTTTGGAAAGTGATTTATTTTATCAAGGCATTCGGCCGGCGATTAACACCGGTTTGTCGGTTTCGCGCGTGGGTTCGGCGGCGCAAATTAAAGCGATGAAAAAAGTCGCGGGCCGCTTGAAATTGGAAATGGCGCAATTCCGCGAATTGGCCGCTTTTGCCCAATTCGGCTCTGACCTTGACGCAGAGACCAAGGGGCAAATCAATCGCGGCAAACGTTTGACGGAAGTTTTAAAACAAGGCCAATATCAGCCGATGAGCGTGGAAAACCAGACTTTGATTTTGTACGCCGCGATTAACGGCTATTTAGACGACGTGCCGGTGGAAAAAGTCTCGGAATTTGAAAAAAGTTTTTTGGCCTACGCCCAAAGTTACGGCGCGGAAATTTTAGCGGAAATTAAAAAAACCAAAGATTTAAACGAGGCGGCGGAAAAAAAGTTAAAGAGTTTAATCAGCGAATACAAAAAAACTTTGGATTATCCGGAAAAATAATTTCTGAGAGAAATGGCATTAAACACCAAAACAATCAGAGGGCGCCTGCGCTCCATTAACAACACCAAAAAAATCACCAAAGCGATGGAAATGGTGGCGGCGGTGAAAATGAGAAAAGCGGTTTTTTCCGTTTTGGCTTCGCGGGCTTACGCCGCAACCGCTTGGCGATTGGTTTTGGACTTAGCGGCAAAAGTGGAGCCGGAGAATCATCCTTTATTAAAACCAAGGGAAAACCCCAAAAATGTCTTAATAATTTTGATTTCGGGCAATCGCGGTTTATGCGGCGGCTTTAACAGCCGAATTATCGCTCAAGCCCTGGATTTTACCGGTCAAATGAAGCAGGCGGGGAGAGAAAATATTTTATGGATGGCCTTGGGCAAAAAGGGAGCGAATTTTTTGGCCCGGCAGGGGCAAAATATGGTGGCGGAATTTGAAAAGCCGGAAATTGCAGATTCCGTGAACAATATTTTACCTTTGGCGCAGATGGCTATTAAAGGTTTTTTAAGCGGCGAATATGATCAAGTCGTGGTTTGCTATACGGATTTTATCAGCGCTTTAAATCAAAAGCCAAAGATCCGCCAATTGTTGCCGTTTGTGGCCGCGCCTGACGCTGATTTAGGCCAAGTAAAAAGTCAGCCGGTACCGCAAGATAAAAGCGAAGTTGATTTTGGCGATTTGTTGTTTGAACCCAGTCCGGCTGAAGTCTTAAACCAGTTTTTGCCGCGGCTGGTGGAAATCCAAATTTATCAAGCGCTTTTAGAATCAAATGCGGGGGAGCATTCGGCGCGGATGATGGCGATGAAAAACGCGAGCGAAGCGGCGACTGACATGATTAGCGATTTAACTTTAATTTATAATCAGGCCCGCCAAGCCGGCATCACCCGAGAAATCGCGGAAATTTCCGTGGGCAAGGCGGTTTTGGAAGATAACAATTAATTTAAAAATTTTATGGATAAAAACGCGAACAATTCTTACGGTGTCGTCAAAAGGGTGATCGGCCCGGTGGTTGATATTTATTTTGAAAACGAAGTGCCCAAAATTTATGACGCTTTGGCGATCAAAATGGGCAAACAAAATTTAATTTTGGAAACCCAGCAGCATTTGGGCAATAATTTAATTCGCGCCGTGGCTTTGGGCCCAACGGACGGGGTGAGCCGGGGCATGACGGCGCAAAACACCCAAGCGCCGGTCAAAGTGCCGGTGGGCAAAGAAACCTTGGGCCGGATGTTTAATGTTTTGGGCGAGCCCTTGGATGACAAAGAAGCGGTTAAGACCAAAGAAAATTGGTCGATTCATCGGCCGGCGCCGGAATTAACCGAGCAATCCCCAAAAGTGGAAATTTTTGAAACCGGCATAAAAGCGATTGATTTGATTTGCCCCTTTGTCAAAGGCGGAAAAGTCGGTTTATTCGGCGGCGCCGGGGTGGGCAAAACCGTTATTATTCAGGAATTAATTCGTAATATCGCGGCGGAACACGGTGGCTATTCGGTTTTTGCCGGCATAGGAGAAAGAACCCGCGAAGGCAATGATTTGTATCGGGAAATGAATGAGTCAGGCGTGATTAAAAACACAACCATGGTTTTTGGCCAGATGAACGAGCCGCCGGGCTCGCGCTTACGCGTCGGCTTGACCGCTTTGACTATGGCGGAATATTTCCGCGATCAGCAAGGCAAAGACATTTTGCTTTTTATTGATAATATTTTTCGTTTTACCCAAGCCGGCTCCGAAGTTTCCGCGCTGCTTGGCCGCATTCCGTCAGCCGTTGGTTATCAGCCGACTTTAGCCACGGAAATGGGCGAGCTTCAAGAAAGAATCACTTCCACTAAAAAAGGTTCAATCACTTCCGTTCAAGCCGTGTACGTGCCGGCCGATGATTTGACCGATCCGGCGCCGGCCACGACTTTTGCTCATCTTGATTCCACCGTGGTGTTATCGCGGAGTTTGTCGGAATTAGGCATTTATCCGGCGGTTGATCCCTTGGATTCTTATTCCACGATTTTAGATCCCAGAATTGTCGGCGAAGAGCATTACCAAGTCGCCCGCGGCGTGCAAAAAACTTTACAGCGCTACAAAGATTTGCAAGACATCATCGCGATTTTGGGTTTGGAAGAATTATCTGAAGAAGATAAAAAAATCGTCAGCCGCGCCCGAAAAATCCAAAGATTTTTGTCTCAGCCGTTTTTCGTCGCCGAAACTTTCAGCGGCGTGCCGGGCGCTTATGTTTCGCTGAAAGAAACAATTCGCGCCTTTAAAGAAATTTTAGAAGGAAAATATGACGATATTGCCGAGCAGAAATTTTATATGAAAGGCGGTATTGGAGAGATAAAAAAATAAAAAATTAAAAAATTAATTTCTTAATTTCTTAATTTATTAATATCAATGGCCAATCTCAAGCTTAAAATTGTCACCCCGGAAAAAGTGGTTTATGAAAGTGAAATCAGCCAAGTGACGGTGCCGACATCAAGCGGGCAGATTACGATTTTGTCTAATCATTTGCCGTTGATTTCCGTTTTAGCCGCCGGCGAATTAATCATTTGGGGAAAAGACAAAAGCGAAACGCCAATGGCGATTTCCGGCGGGTTTGTGCAGGTGGCTAAGAATGAAGTGACGATTTTGGCGGACACGGCTGAGCGTTCAGAAGAAATTGACGAAGCCCGAGCCCGAGCCGCCCGGGAAAAGGCACTACAATTGTTAAGCGAAGTAAAAAACCGGGAAAGCGTGGAATATACGGCGTTGGCGGCCAAAATGGAAAAAGAGCTGGCTCGCTTGCGCGTCGCCAGGAAAAGGCGCGCGCCGCATTATGGCCCGGAAATTAACCCTTGACTTTTAAGAATTTTTTGCTATCATTATTTCTTTGGAGGGAAATTAATAACTTAAACAGGGAGGAAATTTATGGCTCATAGTTACCCGGCGTTACTGATTAACTGCATGGATCCGCGCTTAGGTGGAAAAAATGCGGAAGCAATCGCCAAGGCCGCTGGTTTTGGCGCTGGGCAATATGAACAATTGGCTTATCCCGGCCCGTCACTTTGGCTGGAAGATCCTCATCATGTCCATGATTCGGATTTATTGTGGTGGACGATTGATAATGTATCTTTGCCAATTCATCGGATTCATTCAGTGGTTTTAGTCGGTCACAGCAATTGCGGCGGGTTTAAATTGAAAGGCGCGCCGCAAGAGCCAGTCGCGGAAAAGCAAGCGATTGTTGCCTCACTAAAAAGAGCCAGTCAGGCTTTAGCCAAGCGTTATCCCGAGCTTCACATCTTCCCGATTTTTGTGCAAATTTTGGCGGAGGGGATAAATAATCATTTGCCGAAAATCGTCTGCGAAAAAATCGCAGTTTAGGTTTCGAGTTAGTTGCAGAACTTTTTTATTGACAAATTAGGAGAAAAGTGCTATTATTATTTGTTGTTCTTGAGGTGAGCAGATTGCAATTCAAATTTGGTAGGGAGGTACAGTCATGAAAAAAACAGTTGAGGTAAAAACATTAGGTGTTCGTTGGGGCTTATATCCAGGCTGTCCTCCCGACAATGTGTTGCAGCATATTGTCGACGTACGAGGAATGATGGATGATCCCGCAAATTTCTTACCTCTTAAACCGGGAACGGATTCCGAAATTTCAGAATGGATTTTGAGCCAGCCGGGAGTACCCCAATGGCTTGAGCGGGAAAAGGAGCGGATTGGTCGGTGGCTGACCGAACTGGACAATAGAATAGATATTGCTACACTAAGGATTTATTACCATTGCAGAGGTGGATTTCAGCGGTCACCTGCCGTC